>CAXNJF010000034.1:0-9868 GCA_964202585.1 Trichlorobacter sp.
ACGGCAGCTCCAACGGCATCAACCAGACCCAATTTTTTTAAAAAAGAAAAGAAAAAAGAGGCTGCCAAGGACAAGGCGGTGCAGGAGTCTTTTGACTTTATCAAGCAGGAAGGGGACTTTATTACACCACCGCTTTCACTGCTTGACTCTCCTCCCTCCACGGAGCGAAGGGTTGACCGTGAGTTGCTGGAGATGAATGCACGGCTGCTGGAGAAAAAACTGCTGGATTTCGGGATAGACGGTGAAGTCAAGGAGATCTGCCCCGGTCCGGTGATTACCATGTATGAGTTTGCCCCGGCGCCGGGGATCAAGATCAGCCGGATAGCCGGGTTATCCGATGACCTGACCATGGCGTTGCAGGCACTATCAATCAGGATTGTTGCGCCGATTCCCGGCAAGGGGGTGGTGGGGATCGAAGTGCCGAACCGCGACCGTGAGACGGTTTATCTGCGTGAGATCTTTACCTGCGATGATTTTTTGCAGAGCAGGATGAAGCTACCGCTGGTGCTGGGCAAAGATATTGCCGGTCTGCCCTCGCTGACTGACCTGGCCAAGGCTCCTCACCTGCTGGTGGCCGGTTCCACCGGATCAGGAAAATCAGTCTCGGTCAACACAATGATCCTTTCACTGCTCTATACCGCTACTCCACGGGATGTGCGCTTCATCATGGTTGACCCCAAGATGCTGGAATTTTCCATGTATGAAGGGATTCCTCACCTGTTGCTGCCGGTGGTGACCGATCCGAAGAAGGCATCGCTGGCCCTGAAATGGGCGGTGAATGAAATGGAGCGGCGCTACCGCTTGTTGGCCGAAAAAGGGGTGCGTAACATTGAGTCGTACAACCGCAAGCTGGCAACGGAAGAAGAGGAGCTGGCCAGCCATGATGGTACGGATGAGGAGATCATTGAGGAGCTGGAAGAGGTAATCGAAGGAGAAGAGCAGGCTATGCTGGATGATCCACTTCCCTTCGTGGTTACTAACGATGCTGCTGATGAGCTGGATCATGGCCATTTGCCCTATATTGTGGTGATTGTTGACGAGCTGGCTGACCTGATGATGGTGGCTGGCCGTGAAGTGGAAGAGCATATCGCCCGTCTTGCCCAGAAGGCCCGTGCCGCCGGTATCCACCTGATTCTGGCCACCCAGCGTCCCTCGGTAGATGTGATCACCGGCCTGATCAAGGCCAACCTGCCCTCGCGCATCTCGTTTCAGGTCTCTTCAAAGGTTGATTCCCGCACCATCCTTGATTGTAACGGTGCGGAAGCGTTATTGGGAATGGGTGACATGCTCTATCTGCCACCTGGCACCGGCCGTCTGCAGCGGATTCATGGAGCCTTTGTCTCCGATGCCGAGGTGCAGCGGGTGGTGGACTTCCTGAAGAAACAGGCCAAACCGGTCTATGAAAAGTCAATTCTGGAGATGAAGGATAGTGATGACAAGGGGAGTGCTGACGATGATGAGGCGTTGGACGAGCGCTGGGAGGATGCCCTGCGGCTGGTGTCCGAGACAAAGCAGGCCAGCATCTCCATGGTGCAGCGTCGCCTGCGGATCGGCTACAACCGGGCAGCCCGGATTGTTGAAATGATGGAGCGGGAAGGGATGATCGCCCCCAGCGATGGGACCAGCAAGCCTCGGGAAATCTATCTGGATATCATTAACGCCTATCTGAATTCGCAGCTGACGAAATGATGATGGAGGATTAAGGAATTACGGATATTTTAACCAATAAAAGCCCGACGGTATGACCGTCGGGCTTTTTAAAACACCATTTTTTAGAAGCTTAGCTTGGGTACACAGAAACCTTTTTACGGTCACGACCCAGCCGTTCAAATTTGACAACCCCTTCAATCAAGGCAAACAGAGTGTGATCCCTGCCACAGCCCACGTTGTTACCGGGGTGAATCTGGGTACCACGTTGACGGTAAATAATGTTACCGGCAAGAACCGGTTCACCACCAAATTTCTTGCAACCAAGTCGCTGGCCGTCTGAATCGCGGCCGTTACGGGAACTACCGCCAGCTTTTTTATGTGCCATGGTTCTCTCTCCTCAGAAAAATAAATCAGTAGCGTTTCTTAAGCGCTAATCTTTTCGATCTTCAGTACGGTATGATACTGGCGGTGACCGATCAGTTTGCGGCTGTTCTTGCGACGCTTTGACTTGAAGACCAGAATCTTCTTGTCACGATCTTGCACAACAACCTTGGCAGTTACCATGGCGCCAGCCACCAGTGGAGCCCCGACCTTGACGGCTTCGCCACCGATCATCAGCACCTCGCCTAACTCAATCGTGTCACCCACGATGTTGTCCAGCTTCTCAACCTTCAGGAAGTCGCCTTCAGCGACTTTGTATTGCTTGCCACCCGTCTTGATCACTGCGTACATAGTTGGTACCACCTCTTCGTTTTTTACAGAGTTGTGGAATATAGTAAAAGGAGCTTATAAGGTCAAGCACTTTTTCTGATGAACAAATAAAAAGCGGATTGCCCGGTATCTACGAGCAACAACACTTTTGCTGATCCTTCTGATATGACAGCCGTACACCGCACTTCTGGCACCGCCAGAAGAGACCGCCTCAGCCAGGCATCAGGATCATCTTGCCCTGACATTCAGGACATTCTTTTTCGTTCTGCATCGCACCCTCCCTGCATCAAAATGGTTTATGTCCGTTCTGCAACGGTTACCGCTATTGTACCAACACCTTCAATACCGGCTTCCATCCGGTCACCGGCAACAACCCGCCCAACCCCGGCCGGTGTACCGGTCAGGATCAGATCCCCCTCTTCAAGCGTAAAGATGGCTGACAGATGGCTGATAATCCTGGCCACCGGGTTAATCATCAGGCTGGTGGAGCCGTTCTGCCGTTCTGCACCGTTAAGCGTAAAACGGATTGTCAGGTTTTGTGGATCAGACACCTGCGTAGCCGGCACAAAATCGGACAGCGGGCAGGCGGTATCAAACCCCTTGGCGATATCCCAGGGCAGCCCCTTCTTTTTCAGATTATCCTGTACATCACGCAAGGTCATGTCAATGGCCACGCCGTAGCCTGCCACATGGTCCAACGCCTCAGCCTCGGAAATATTTTTACCTTCAGTTCCGATCAACACCGCCAGCTCTGCCTCGTAGTGGCAATCCTGGCTGTAAGGGGGAATGATAACGACACCGCCGTTTCCGATAACAGACGTGGCAGGCTTCATGAATATAACCGGTGCAGACGGGGTTTCATTGCCCAGCTCGTTGATATGATCAACATAGTTTCGACCGATACAGAGAATCTTGCCGATAATAAACTCGTTGTCAGTGGTGGGGATCGATACGGTTTTCATGAGTTAGTCCTTGTGTCCAATGGTTATGCCGCCGGGAAGTTCTCCCAGCAGTCGTACTTCCCGCTGCGAGACCGGGATTGTGATGCCTTGCTGCCGGAAGATCTCAAGCACTGACCGGTTCAGTTCGCCGATAGCCTCGATATAATCAGGTACATTGACCCAGGGGAGTATGCCGATCTTTACTGCGGAATCAGCCAGCGTGACGACCTGAACGACCGGTTTCGGTTCCTGAAGTACACGGTGGTTGGCACGCAACACATCATCTACGGCGGCAAGAGCCTGGCCGAGATCCGTGGTGTAGGTAACCGCTACGGTCAGGCTAATCTGACGAATTTCTCCGTAATTATGTAGAATTTCTCCGGCTATTTTTCTGTTGGGGATAACCACCCGCGAAAGGTCTATGTGGCTTAATGTTGTGCTGAACAGCGAGATATTTTCCACCAGACCTTCTTCGTTGGCAATTGAAATGTACTCATTTACCTTGTAGGGCCGGGTAAAAAGAATGGTCAGTCCCGCCGCCAGATTTGACAAGACCCCCTGCATGGCAAGCGCAATGCCGGCCCCTGCCACCCCCAGACCGGCAATCAACGGCAACAGGTTAATTCCCATATTTTGTAAAGCCATGATCAGGAACAGAGCCAGGAAGAGTACCCGAACCATGCGCACCAGCAACTGCCGGAGTGTTATATCCATTTCAAGCCGCTTGAGCATTTTATCCAGCATCCGCCCGGCCCAGCGCCCGACATAGTAGCCCGCCACAAGAATCAGAATAGCCGCTAATAGCCTTGGCCCGAATTCAATACTCAGATCGAGTAGCTTGCTTTGAGCCTGGTTCAGTGCTGCCAGTTGTGCTGGTATCGGTAAACTTCCAACCGCCATGGTATACCTCCCCTCAGTGGAAAGACCGTTTCAACCGGGCAAATCTGCTTTCGTAGTTGGCAAAACAACTCTTACAACAGGCTCACTCCGGTCATCTCCTTCGGCTGCTGCATCCCCAGCAGTTTCAGCATGGTGGGGGCGATATCCGCCAGCTTGCCGCCAGTTTTCAGTACCGCATCCTTGCGCTTGTCATCCACCAGGATCAGCCAGACCGGGTTGCAGGTATGGGCGGTGTGTGGTTCACCGTTCTCATCCACCATCTGCTCGGCATTGCCATGATCTGCGGTAATCAGCACCGTGCCGCCCAGTTGACGGACTTTTTCAACGACCCTGGCAGCGCAGGTATCCACGGTTTCCACCGCCTTGATAGCTGCATGCAGGATACCGGTATGCCCCACCATGTCGCAGTTGGCAAAATTAAGGATCACTACATCATAGATGTCCTGTTCCAATCGTTTGATCAGCTCATCAGCCACCAGACAGGCGCTCATCTCCGGTTTCTGATCGTAGGTGGCCACCTCTTTGGGGGAGGGGATCAAAGCCCGGTCTTCATTGTCAAAAGGAGCCTCCACCCCGCCGTTGAAGAAGAAGGTGACGTGGGCATACTTCTCGGTCTCGGCAATCCGCAACTGCTTTAACCCTGCTGCTGCCAGCACGCCGCCCAGCAGATTGGTCAGCTGCTGCTGTTCGTAGGCGATCGGCAGGCCAAAGGTGACATCATACTCAGTCATACAGACATAGGATGTCAGTCTGGGTACCCGCTGCCGATTGAAGCCGTCAAACTGCTCAAAGGTCAGGGAGCGGGTGATCTCACGGGCACGGTCGGAACGGAAGTTAAAGAAGATCATCCCGTCATTGTCGTTAATGGCGCCCACCGGTTGCCCATCGACGCAAATCACAGACGGAAGCACAAACTCATCATGCACCCCGGCAGCGTAACTGGCCTGGATGACCTCAGCGGATGAACTGTGCATCTCTCCTTGGCCCAGCACCAGTGCGTTATAGGCCTTCTCCACCCGTTCCCAGCGGTTGTCCCGATCCATGGCATAGAAGCGTCCCGTCACCGTTGCCACTTTGCCACAGCCGATGGCGCCGAGCTCTGTTTCCAGCTCTGCAAGATAGCCTGCCCCGCTCTGGGGCGGCGTATCCCGGCCATCCAGCAGACAGTGGATGAAGACATCCTTGAGCCCCTGCTGGTGTGCCAGCTTCACCAGTGCATAAAGATGGGTATTGTGCGAGTGAACGCCACCATCGGAAAGCAGTCCGGCAAGATGCAAGCGGCCACCACTGGCCTTGACTTTGGCGATGCAATCGAGCAAGACCGGGTTGGTGTAGAACTCACCGTCATCAATGGATTTGGTGATCCGGGTAAAATCCTGATAGACGGTCCGGCCTGCCCCAAGGTTGAGGTGCCCCACCTCGGAATTGCCCATCTGCCCTTCCGGCAACCCCACCGCCATGCCGGATGTCTTGATCTGTTCGTGGGGGAAATCACGCAGATAACCGGCAAGGTTGGGCGCCTTGGCCATGGCAACAGCATTATTATCCGGGCATGGATTGATGCCCCAGCCATCAAGAATCATCAACACCAGTGGTTTTTTCATCTGATTAACTCCTTTTAAAAGCGTGGGCCCATGGGACTGCTGCTTGTACCCGGTTTCTTCTTTGAAGAATCTGGCTGCTCGGTAACCACTTCATCACCTTCTTTGAGGTTCCCTTCAACAAGCTCGATATAGCTGGCATCAGCAAGTCCGGTGGTGACCGGTACGGCCACCGGTTTACCCTCCTTCAGCAGATAGACCTTTTGTTGCGTGCCTGCAGCCTTGCCTTTGCCCATACCGGACGGTTTCTGGCCTGTGGCGTTCTGTTTGCGTTCCTTGCTGTCAGCAACGGTCTTGGGCCGGAAACGGAGCGCTGCAGAAGGCAACCTGAGAACACCTTCCCGGCGGCCGGTCTCAATCGAGACATTGGCGGTCATGCCTGGCTTCAGCTGCAACTCCTTGTTATCAACCTGCACCACCACAATATAGGTCACTACGTTCTGAACCGTAATCGGCGCTGAGCGGATCTGGGTCACCCGCCCCTTAAAAGTACGATCCGGGTAGGCATCCACCGTAAAGGTAGCGGTCTGTTCCAGACGGGCACGGCTGATGTCAGCCTCATCCACGCTGGTATCAATCTGCATCTTGGTCAGATCCTGGGCAATCGAGAACAGGGTAGGGGTCTGGAAGGAGGCGGCTACGGTCTGGCCTACATCGATACTACGTGAAATCACCACACCATCCACCGGAGAACGTATGATTGAATTTTTCAGGTTGGTTTCGGCCAGCATCAATGTTCCACGGTACTGAGTAACCCCGGCTTCGGCAGATTTTATCCCGGCTAATGCTGAGTCAAAGGCGGTCTGTGAGGCATCAAAGTCGCTCTGGGCCACAATCCCCTGGCTGAGCAGTTGTTTGTTTCTTTCAAGGGTTCGTTTGGCATCGGCCAACACCACCCTGGCCTTCTGCAGCGTTGCCTGTGCATTCAGATAATTGCCACGGGCCTGCTCAACCTGGGCAAGAAAGATAGCTGGATCAATCTCGGCAATCACCTGCCCTTTTTTTACCCGTGAATTATAATCCACAAGCAGTTTTTGGATGGTGCCGGAAACCTGGGAGCCAACCTGCACCGTGGTAACGGGATTGACTGTTCCGGTGGCAGAAATGGCCGAGATGACGGTGCCTTTTTCAAGCCGGGCCGTTTTGTAGGTGATCTTGGAAGAACGCTGGCTCATAAACCAGGCAGCAGCGCTGATTATGGCAACAGATATGAGAGTGATGATGATATATTTTTTCATAGTTCTGGCAGAGTACGCAGAAAAAAACCCCGTGTCAACCGACACGGGGTTCGTTGTTGTCCGCCCGCCGGGAAACTACCGGCAGGCTAGTCTCGGCACCCTTCCTTGCAGTGGGAAACCGGACGGATTCTAAAATGTGCAGTCCACATAACAGGATTCTCCTTTCGGGTGGCAGTTGGCTGTTCTGTGAAAATAATAAGAGCACCTATCGCAAATGTCAACCACCCCCTCGCAGATTTCAACTTGAATCAGGACGTAACGGTCTATATAACTACATGAAGCTACCATCCACTGAGGAGTATCAGCCATGTCCTTCCGCACCATAGAGTGGCGCGACGACGCCGTGATTATGATTGACCAGACCCGACTTCCAACAGAAGAGATCTATCAACGGTATACCGGTTTTAATGCCGTTGCAGAAGCTATCAAAGGGATGGTCGTCAGGGGCGCCCCGGCCATCGGCGTGGCGGCGGCCATGGGGATCGCCCTGGGAGCCCGGGAGATTGTTGCCGACACTCAGGAATCATTCTTCCGGCAACTTGAAAATGTCTGCACCGTAATGGCCCGCACCCGCCCCACGGCAGTCAACCTGTTCTGGGCGATTGAGCGGATGAAGAAAAAAGCCTGGTCATTGAACGGCAGTTCGCTGGAGGTTATACGAGCTGCATTGAAAGAAGAAGCGATACTGGTAGAGGCAGAGGATCTGGCGATCTGCAAAAACATCGGCAGACACGGGGCCGAGCTGATTCCTCAAGGGGCCACGGTGCTGACTCACTGTAATGCAGGCGGACTGGCCACAGCCGGATACGGTACGGCTCTGGGGGTCATCCGCGCCGCCCATGAAGCAGGGAAAAATATTCAGGTTTTTGCGGATGAGACCCGCCCCTGGCTGCAGGGGGCGCGCCTGACCACCTGGGAGCTGATGAAGGACAATATTCCGGTGACGCTAATATCCGACAACATGGCCGGATTTTTCATGTCAAAGGGAGAAATTACCTGCTGTGTGGTCGGTGCTGACCGGATTGCCGCCAATGGCGATACTGCCAACAAGATCGGTACCTTCAGCGTCGCTGTGCTGGCAAAGGAACACGGCATCCCTTTCTACGTTGCCGCCCCGGTCTCCACCCTGGATCTCTCACTGGCCGACGGATCACAGATCCCGATTGAAGAACGCCCGATTACCGAAGTGACGCATATTCGCGGTCTGCCGATCGCGCCGGAGGGGGTCAAGGTGCGCAACCCTTCCTTTGATGTCACTCCGGCAAAGTACATTACCGCCATCATCACCGAACACGGCGTCGCCCGTGGGAAGTATCTCAAGGAGCTGGCAGCCCTGGCTGCCGTCTGATATGCCCAGTGCCCGTTTTGACCACCGTTTCTCCTGGATCATGGCCATGGAGGATGAGCCGGGTCGTGATCAGGAACTGATCCGGCTGCTGGAGCAATCCGGTTTTGGCTATGGCTCCCGGTCAGCAACCAACCTGCTGCTGATGGCCGGGATTTTTTCTGTTGAAACCCTGCTGAAGCTCACCTTGGCCGCCCTGCACACCCCCTCGCCGGATATGGCCTTAAACGGCTTTGAGCGTCTGGTGGCTCTCGTCGACCGCAGCAAGCTGATGGCGGTTATTGACAATCGCAGACGTTTGAACCAGTTCATGTTCCTGTGCGGCTCTTCCCCCTTTCTGACAAACCTGATGTTTAAGGAACCACTTTTTTTCTCTCGGCTCTTTGCTGATAACGAACTGGAGCAATCCCGCACCCGTACCGAACTGTTGGCGGCCCTGCGCCGCAGCGTACCTGAAGGGCTGGACCTGACCGGCCTGATGAAGGTCTTGCGCTGCTTCAAGCGCTTTGAGATCCTGCGGATTGCCGCCCGTGATCTGAATGGTCTTGCGCCACTTGAAGAGGTTACCCGTGAATTGTCAGACCTGGCCTCGGCTACCCTGCAGGTGGCATACGAGACCTGCCATCGGTTGCTTGCACAGGAATATGGTGTCCCTCAGAAAGAAACGCAGGATGGTCGCCGTCTGGCGCTCATGACGATTTTTGGCATGGGTAAATTCGGCGGGCGGGAGCTTAACTTTTCCTCCGACATCGACATCATCTATTTTTATGAAACCGACAAGGGAGAAACTTCCGGGGTTGATGATGGAAAGGGGGGACGCAAAGGGATTGTTTCTCTGCACGCCTTCTTTAACAAGTTGGCTGAACAGGTTACCAAGGCGATGAATCAGGTGACGGAGGATGGCTTTGTCTTCCGGGTGGATGTAGGCTTGAGGCCGGAAGGGAAATCCGGTGATATGGCCGTATCGCTTCGCTCTGCCGAGATCTACTATGAATCCTGGGGACAATCCTGGGAGCGCACCGCAATGCTGAAAGCCCGTCCGGTGGCCGGCTCACGGGAGTTGGGCGAACAGTTGCTGCAGACGCTTTCCCCCTTTGTCTACCGTAAATATCTCGATTACACCCTGATTGAAGATATGAAGTTGATGAAGCAGAAGATTGACGCCTCACTGACCCGTAATCGTGAAGGGGAAACCAATCTGAAGCTTGGCAGGGGCGGCATCCGGGAGATTGAATTTTTTATCCAGGCGTTGCAACTGGTCTATGCAGGAAAATCAGCCCGCCTGCGTGAGCGTAACTCGCTGATCGCACTGGATCTGTTGGCCGATGCCAAGCTGATCAGCGATGAGGACCGGCAGCAACTGAGCGAGGCCTACCGTTTTTTACGCACGGTTGAACACCGGATTCAGGTGGTTCAGGAACGCCAGACCCACAGTCTGCCAGCAAAGGAGGAGGAACTTCTGGCACTGGCCCGTCGCAGTGG
>CAXNJF010000035.1:0-9795 GCA_964202585.1 Trichlorobacter sp.
CCTGCACCAGCATATCCGGCGCTATAGTCAATGTTGTGCTATCCATTATGGTTACCCTATCGGTAGTCCTGACTGCTTCCTGAAACCGTTTAAATAATAACCAACTCTGCCTGTAACGCTCCTGCAGCCTTAATCGCCTGCAGGATTGATATCAGGTCTCGCGGGGTAACCCCAAGCAGGTTCAGCCCCCGAACGACATCACCGATAGTATTTCCCGCCGGTAGTACCGACAACCGTTTCTGCTCTTCCTGTACCTTGATTTCAGTACGGGGAACTTCTTTGGTATCTCCCTTGGCCAGCGGATTCGGCTGTGATACTCTGGGCGTTTCCTTGACGGTCAGAGCCAGATTACCATGTGAAACAGCAACACCTGCTATCTTGACCTTGTCTCCCATCACAATCGTGCCGGTTCTTTCGTTGACCACTACCCGTGCCGGGACATCCTGTGTCACCTCCAGATTTTCCAGCTGGGCAATAAAGTCAATCGGCCGGGAAGAAAACTCATCAGGTATTTGAACCGTCACCGAACCGCCATCCCTGCTGTCGGCAGCTCCCCTGAAGTTTCTGTTGATTGCGGCAACAACCCGTGAAGCTGTGGTAAAGTCCGACTGGGACAGATTAAGGCGTAAACTTGACTTGCCTGCCAGCACATTGGGAAGCTCCCGCTCCACCAAAGCGCCGCCGCTGATTCTGCCGGCAGTGGGATGATTTTTGGAGGCAGAAGCCCCCTGACCACCAAAGGCAAAGGAGTTGGTCAGAACCGACCCCTGTGCGACGGCATAGACCTGATTGTCAGCTCCCTTTAAAGGGGTCATGATCAGGGTGCCACCGGCAATGGTCTTGGCATCCCCCAGTGAAGAGACGGTCACATCAAGCTTGGTGCCCTGCTTTGCAAACGGTGGCAACGTGGCGGTAACCATAACCGCCGCTACGTTTTTAACCTTGACATCGGCACGGTTGATGGTGACTCCGCTTCGTTCCAACATGCTTACCAGGGATTGTACCGGAAATTTGGTTTGATCACTGTCGCCTGAGCCGTTTAGCCCGACAATCAGACCATAGCCTACCAGCTGGTTGTCCCGCACCCCGTCAACGGCTGCAATATCCTTGATTCTTGAAGCCTGTGCAGGAGGAACAATCGTCATTACCAGTAGTGCAAGAATAAGTAGTAGTTTCATAGCGTCACCTTAAAATGGCCAGAGATTGTCAATTACATTCATCAACCAGCCCGGCTTCTGGCGGTCAGAAATAATACCTTCACCAGCGTAGGTAATCTGCGCATCTGCTATAAAGATCGAATTGATTGTGTTTTCAGCTGAAATATCTCGCTGGCGGATAGTTCCCCGTACGGTTACAATCTGATCCTCATTGTTCACCTTCACATTGCGCCGTCCCTCAATCTTCAGGTTGCCGTTGGGTAAAACATCAACCACTTTTGCAGAAATGGTAGCAGTCAAGGTCTCCTTGCGGGAGGTAGAACCACTTCCGTCAAATTTTGAACTGGCGCTGGCGCTTATAAGTTTAGAAAGGTTAGCCTCTTTTCCACCAAGGTTATTCAGCATAATGCCGGCGCCTTCCAACCCCATGAAGGCAGGGACACCGGCGCTCAAATCACTGCTGCGCCCCGTTGCTGTGGCAGCCTCTTTGCTGGCGCTTGCAGTTTCCGTAACAATAATGGTGACAATATCACCGATCCGGCGCGCCTTTCCATCTTCAGTCAGCGCAATTGAGGATGCCTGCCAGATTGAGCCATTAGTGTAGTTGTGGGTCGGGGGCTTGAGCTGCTGGTCAAAGCTGGGGCTTACCACCTCTGTATGCTGCACCACACAGCCAGAAAGGTACAGGGCACAAAGCGCTGTAATGTAACGATAGATCATATGCAACCTCGCATCAGAAACCAATTTCTACGGTTGAAGCATCCACTACCCGAGCTGACATTTCTTTACTGGAGACCAAATTCTGCACCCGTATCACATCACCGATGCCACCAGCGCTTTTGGCCTTACCGGATACGGTAATTTTAACCCCGGCATTCTCCACCACGATAGTAACAGGCTGTCCACTGACAATAACCGGCACGCTTGCCAGCTGATTGCTCCTGAGCGGGGCTCCTTCACGGACGGTCATACGGAGCTTCTTACCCACCACATCTTCCGGATTTTTCACCGGATGGCCGCCTGCCTGGGCCAGATCCTGTTTTTGCATCTGCAGATCAGCCATGGTCAGTACCGTACCGGCAAGTAATTGCCGGGTGGCCGTAACCATTTCTGTCCGGGCGTCAATCTGCAAACGAAGAGAAATATTTTTTTCAACAACTCCGTTGATACGAACCACAAGTGCGATACTTACCGGCCCCCATCCATCCCAACCGCTTGGCGCGATCAGTTCAAGATCCCGCGCACCACTCGAAACCTTAATCCCTTTGGGTACAGACAGCTGACGAACAGAAAACTCCCAACCTCTGTCTTTTAACTTTTCTTCCAGAAATCGCTCCACTGCCCCCCTGATCTCCTGTTCCTGCAACAGAACAGGTGGCTGACTTGCCGCCTGACAGGTCAGGGCGACAGTCAGCACACACAGCAGAATCATTGCACTGACCAGTATCAGCTTAGTTCGATACATCCGTTACCGCTTCAGATTGTTGGCGTTCTGCAGCATCTCGTCAGAGGTGGTAATCGCCTTTGAGTTGGCTTCATAGGCCCGTTGTCCAATAATCATGTTAACCATTTCTTCTGCTACGTTAACGTTACTCATCTCAAGAAACCCCTGACTGACCGTACCTAAACCGGTCTGGCCCGGCGTACCGGTGGTAGCGTTACCGGAGGCATCGGTCTGTTGGTAAAGGTTTTTTCCGATAGAAGAAAGACCGGCCGGGTTGGTAAAGTTGGCCAGCTGGATGTTACCAACCGTTGATGCTGTCTGCTGTCCGGCCTGCACCGCTGAAACGGTGCCGTCACTGCCGATTGTGATCTTGGTGGAGTTGGCAGGAATAACGATCTCAGGCAACATCGGATACCCGTCGGAGGTAACTACCCGTCCGTTACTATCCATCTTGAAGGCACCTGCCCTGGAATAAGCCGTACTGCCGTCCGGCATCTGAACCTGAAAGAAGCCGTCCCCCTCAATTGCCATATCCAGCGCGTTGCCGGTGTTTGTGAAGTCTCCGGGGGTAAACTGTTTGGAAACCGCTGCCAGCTTGGAACCCATACCAAACTGGATTCCCACCGGAATCTGTGCGGCACTGGTGGAAGGGGATCCGGGATTCTGGATCGTCTGGTACATCAGATCCTGAAAATCGGCCCGGCTTTTCTTGAAACCGGTGGTGTTGACGTTGGCCAGGTTGTTGGATATGACGTTCATATTCTGGGTCTGGGTATTCATACCAGACGCTGCGGTCCATAGCGATCTCATCATGGGTGATTACTCCTTGTCATTAAACGCGTGCCAGGTCATTGATGGCCTTGGTATTCATATCATCAAAACTGCGTACTGCCCTTTGACAGGTTTCAAAGTAACGGCTGGCATCAACCATCTGAACCATCTGTCCAATAGAATCGACATTGGACTGCTCAAGCGCCCCTTGTGCAACCGTTGTCAACTGATTTGCTGCCTGGGGAGTCACTCCGGCGCCTGCAAGAAAAAGGGTGCCGGCCCCCTTGGTCAGCTGGTATGGCTTGGGGAAATCAAATATCGCCAGACTGGCCACCGGCTCACCATTCAGCGTAATATTCCCCTGACTGTCCACTACCGGCTTGCCGCCGGCTGTCTGACCAAGGACATCAATCCTGATCGGCTGCCCCTCCGCAGGCTGATCTCCCGCCTTGGAAAGCAACGGATAGCCATTGGCTGTCACCAGCGTGCCATCGGCTGACAAGCGGAAGCTGCCCTGACGGGTAAAGGCAACGCCTTCCGGGGTTTTGACAACAAAAAAACCGTCCCCCTGCAAGGCAAGATCAAAGGTATTACCGGTTTGCACCAGAGGGCCTGCTGAATAGTCGGTCAACTGCCGTTCCTGCAGCAGTACCGGGTCAGCAGTCTGGCCCGGTGGAAACGCCGGTGGATTCAGGTTACCTGCCAGGACAGATTCAAAAGCCAGCCGATCCTGCTTGAAACCGTTTGTTGAGGCATTGGCCAGATTAGACGCAATCACATCCAGCCGCTTCATCGCGGCCAGATTGCCGGATACTGCCGAGTACATACCACTGTTCATCTGATACCTCCTTCAGACTGCTGTCAGGGGCTAAACTGCTTAAGCTTTCCCTTCAGCCTGCTCATTGCCTGACTCAATATCTGGCAGATTCGGGATTCCGTCAGCCCCAGAACCGCTCCGATCTCCTTCAGGTTCATTTCTTCGTAGTAATATAACGTTACTGCCAGTCGTTCCTTCTCCGGCAGTGACTCAATCGCCCCGCCCAAAGCCTGCGCCACCTGGCCGGCTATAGCACGACTCTGGGGGCCTTTACTCTCATCATCCCCCAGAATATCACCCAAACTCAAAGGATGCCCCTCATCATCATCCCAGCTGTCATCAATGCTGATAAAACTGTACTCGTGGATCTCCTCCAGGAGGCTGTGATAATCGTCGATACTGATCTGCAGAGCCTCAGCCATCTCCTGACCGGAAGGGTTACGCCCCAACGCATGTTCCTGTCGATGCATCTCCCGTTCCACCATTTTGCATTTGTCACGCATGGTCCGGCTTAATGAGTCACAGGCTCTTAATTCATCAAGAATAGCTCCCCTGATATGCTGTTCTGCAAAGGTTTTGAACTGGACCCCCCGGCTGGAATCAAAACGATCCGCCGCGTTGATCAATCCGATCACTGCTGCACTGGCAAGATCCTGTGGGTCCAGGTGCGCTGGCAGGTGTGCGGTAAAACGGTTTACCAGATAACGTACCAGAGGCAGGTGTGAGGTAATCATGGTCTCACGCAGCTGCTGGCTCCGCTTGCCTGCCTGCTCCTCATACGCCTTGAGTCTGCTCATGCCCCGTTCCCCCCGGGGCCCTCAAGGTAACGTCGGAAAAAGAACTGGATGTTCCCCTTCAAGCGGGTCTGACGCGCGTTTTCGATAACTCTCTTTGCAAGCGTTGAAAAGCAGTTTGACGCATCAGAGTCCGGATACAGCTCATATACCGCTTTCTGTTTTTTAACCGAATCAATCAAGCGCTCGTCCCTGACCACACACCCCAGATAGTCGAGAGAGATATCCAGAAAGCGACCCGCAACATTGGCCAGTTTTCGGAACACTTCAAGCGCATCCTCACTGTCACGGGCCATGTTGATCAGAACCTTGAAGTGATGCTCTGAATAACGGGTAGCCAAGAGCTTGATAAGAGCATAAACATCGGTAATTGACGTCGGCTCCGGGGTGACCACCACCAGAATTTCCTGAGCTGCCACGGTGAAGTAGGTGACATTATCCGAAATACCGGCTTCGGTATCGATGATCATGATTTCAAACTCTTCTTCCAGCATATCAAGTTCATCCAGCAGCTTCAGTTTTTCGTGCTGGCCCAGACTGGTGTACTCCTGCACTCCTGAGCCTGCTGGAATCAACTTGATATTGGGGGTTACCTCGACAATGATCTCCGACAGGCTCTTTTCGCCGGACAGGACATGATTGAGGTTGTACTGGGGGGAAAGCCCTAACAGCACATCCAGATTACCAACCCCCAGGTCTCCATCAATGATCAGGACTTTTTTCCCGAGGGCCGCCAGCGCCATGGCCAGGTTAGCCACTACGTTGCTTTTCCCGACGCCTCCCTTGCCGCTGGTAACAGAGATAACCCTGATCCCCTGCTGATCGGCCGACTGCGTGCCGCCCTTGCCCGGCTGGCTTGTCTGTTCGGCGTTTCTGGCCATCTGACGAAGGGTATCGGCCTGATCACCGGTTCCGCGCACTGCTGCAGTCATTGCGCCCCCTCCTTCAGAATCAGTTCTGCCAATTTTACTGATGTCGCTACCTCAATATCTTCCGGTACCCGCTGACCGGTGGTAAAGTAGGCGATCTGCAGGTTGGCCTTTAAAAGCAGGTTAACGATGCAACCAACGCTCTCACACTCATCCAGCTTGGTGAACACCACTTTACTGATCGGGAAAATACTGAAGCGGTTGAGAATTTCTTCCAGCTCCCTGTCCTTGGTGGTGGCCGAGAGACAGAGATAGATGTCTGCCTGAATCGTGGTTTCCAGGAACCCTTTCATCTCCTCCAGCTTATCGGCATCCTTATGGCTGCGTCCGGCTGTATCGATCAGAATCAGATCACAATCTGAGTGGCGATCCACCGCCCGCTCCAGCTCCTTCGGGGCAGAGGCCACCTCCAGCGGGATACCCATGATCTTGGTATAGGTCTTCAGCTGCTCCACAGCACCAACCCGGAAGATATCCATGGTGACCAGGGCAACCTTGTTACCACGGTTCAGTGCATACATAGCGGCCAGCTTGGCTGTTGTGGTTGTTTTGCCAACACCGGTGGGGCCTACCAGGGCGATGATCCGTGGGGCATTTTTCTTCATACGCAAGGTACCGGCAAACCGGATCAAGCGTCCGAAGGCTTCACCCAAACGTCCCTTCAGTGTTTCCTCCCCCTGCCCCAGTGGCAGGGTATTAACGGTTTCAAGAATCTTGCCCTGTAGTTCAGGCTCAATACCCTGACGCTCCAACTCACGTTCCAAGGGTGCTTTTTCCGCAGACGTTACTTCTGTTACCACCAGATTTGAAAGTGTTGCATCCGGCCACTGCACCGACTTCACCCCTCCATCCTGGCTCCGCACCAGGGTGTTCAACAGCAGTTTTTTAATCTCCTCAAGATCCTGCCGGGGAATATTGTTAAGATTGATTCCCCCGTCACCACTCTTTGGCTGCTGGTTTTCCACAACAGGAGGCTGCTCGCTTTGCCGTTGTCGCAGCTCTTCATCACGCTTTGACATTACCTCCACTTTTTCACGCAGATCGCGCAGTTCCCGTGCAAGAGGGGCCAACATGGAGTTCTCAAACTCCTCCTTGGCTGTCCGTTCACGTTCCGGCCGTTCCCGCACCGGTTGCGGAGGTGGAGGAGGAGCCGGCCTGTGGGGATCAATTGCAGCGGTCACTTTGACCACCTGCTTGCTGAAGAAACCCAGGATGCCACCCTGTTTTTCCTTCTTGGTGGAAAGGATCATGGCGTCGGGGCCCAGTTCGGCCTTTACCTGCCGCAAAGCCTCTGCCATGGTTGGAGCTTGAAAGGTTTTAACCAACATGGAACGTCACCACTCCTAATGACTGAATTTTGACATTTTGAGGTATTTCGTTATGTGACAGTACAGCAACGTGAGGCACAAAACGCTCAATCAACTTTTTGACATGTCGCCGGATGGAGGGCGAGGCCAACACAACCGGCTGAGCGCCATACATGCCAAACCGGTCCACCATGCCACGCACTGATGCGATTACCTGCTGCGCCGAGCCAGGCTCGATGGCGAGATAACTACCCTGGTCCGAAGGCTGAATCGCTTCGGCAATAGCGTCTTCAACCTCACGATCTATGGTTACAAGATAGAGTGTATCGTCCTCCATCTTGAACTGATCAACAATAAAGCGGCCAAGGGACTGGCGTACAAACTCGGTCAAGACATCCGGGTCCTTGGTAAGCCCGGCATAATCCGCCATACTTTCCAGAATAGTACGCAGATCCCGGATGGAAACCCCTTCCTTGAGCAGGTTTTTTACCACCCGCAACACAACACCCAACCCCAGCTGGCCAGGTATGAGCTCATCCACTACTTTGGGTGCCGAAACGGCAACGTTATCAAGCAGCTGCTGCATCTCCTGACGCCCCACCAGATCCTGGGCATAGCGCCGGATGGTTTCGCTGATGTGTGTGGCGATGACCGTGGTGCTGTCCACAACGGTGTAGCCGTTAACCTGGGCCTGTTCACGATCCTCACTACGGATCCAGACAGCAGGCAGTCCAAAGACCGGTTCCTTGGCTGAAGGCCCTGGCAGCTGCGACATGACCGCTCCCGAGTCCATAGCCAGATACTGGCCGGTCAGTTCGCTTCCTCCAACCCGTGCACCACGGATCAGGATATTGTATTCATAGGGCTTGAGTTGCAGATTGTCATGAATATGAATTGGCGGCACCACAAAACCCATTTTCTGGGCAAATTGACGCCGGATTGAACGGATACGCTCCAGCAATTCTCCATCCTGGGAGGCATCCACCATCGGCACCAGACCGTAGCCGACCTCCAGCTCAAGCGTATCAAGCGGCCGGATTGCCGAGGCCTGATCCTGTGCTTCCTCTTCACCGGCAGCCTCAGCTGCGGCAGCTTCTTCCTCTACCACATGAGCCCTCTCGCGGGACATCCGGCCAATCAGCCAGGAAACACCGGATAACAGTAAAAATGCAAAATGCGGCAACCCCGGAATCATGGCGAACAGGAACATAACGCCGGAAACCACATAGAACGCCTTGGGGTAGTTCAGGAACTGGCCGGTCAGCTCCTGGCCAAAGTTGTTTTCATCGGCGCTGCGGGTAACAATGATACCGGCGGCGGTGGAGATAATCAGGGCCGGAACCTGGGCAACCAGTCCTTCACCGACAGTCAACAGGGTGTAATTGGTCAGCGCGACTTCAAGGGCTAACCCCTGCTGCCAGATGCCGATAATCAAGCCGCCGAAGATGTTAACCAGCATGATCAGAATACCGGCAACCGCATCACCACGTACGAACTTGCTGGCACCATCCATCGCACCGTAGAATTCGGCCTCCCGACGAATCTTTTCACGCCGTGACCTGGCCTCCTTCTCTGTCAAAAAACCGGCAGAAAGGTCGGCATCAATCGCCATCTGCTTGCCCGGCATCGCATCCAGGGTAAAGCGGGCCGATACCTCAGCCACCCGTCCGGCCCCCTTGGTGATAACCACAAAGTTAATGATCACCAGAATCAGGAACATAACCGCACCGACCACGTAATTTCCGCCCACAACAAAGGTACCGAAGGCTTTGATTACCGCTCCTGCCGCATCGGCCCCTTCACCGCCGTGCATCAGGATCAAGCGGGTGCCTGCTACGTTCAGGGACAATCGAAAAAGGGTTGTGACCAGCAGCACTGAAGGAAACACCGAGAAGTCAAGCGGGTGAAGGGTATACAAACAGACAAGGAGGATGGCAAGCGCAATGGTGATATTCGCGGCGAGAAAAATATCCAGCACAAAGGCGGGTAACGGAATGATCATCAGCGCCAGCACGCCAATAACTGCTATCGCAACGTAGATGTCGGAGTTTTTTCTGAAGCTGCTCAACTCAAGAGCCTGGACTGATGTCCCGTTTGCCATGGTTCTGACCACTTTCCTTATGGCCATGTTGGCCATCCGATTCAGGAGTAGCGGATACTATCCCATAGCGCAGTATGCAGGTTTCATGCCGTCAAAATTCAGTCACAAGATAAGAACAACCAACAACGGGCTTTACAACATTTCAGCAACTTGCCTGAACTGCCGGACATATATGCCCAATTCGCCTTGTCATACATTTGACAGTGACTGAATTATGACAGTCAGGAGAAGTATCACATCGCCCCTTTCAAGCGATAGACGTACGCCAGCACCTCTGCCACGGCAGCATACAGTGACTCCGGTATTTCCTGGTTTTCTGCAACCTGATCATAGAGCTCACGGGCCAGAAATCGGTTCTCTACCAGTGTAATTTTGTTTTCACGGGCCATCTCCTTGATTGCCAGCGCCATTTCATCGGCCCCCTTTGCAATCACCATCGGAGCAACCATTTTACTGCGATCATATTTCAGGGCAA
>CAXNJF010000036.1:0-9515 GCA_964202585.1 Trichlorobacter sp.
AGGTTAACGCTGACCCGGTCAGCCCACAAACCTGCCTGCTGCACCAGCAGCGGATCAGCACCCGGCACCAGCTTCAGGTGGATGTAGCCGTTAAAGCGGTACTCTTCCCTCAAGGTGCGGACTGCCTGAATCAGCAGTTCCATGGTGTAGTCGGCGGACCTGACCACGCCGGTGCTGAGAAACAGCCCTTCAATATAGTTGCGGCGGTAGAAGCCGATGGTCAGTTCCGCCACCTCGGCCGGTGAAAGCTCCACACGCTGGATGTCATTGCTGCGGCGATTAACGCAGTAGGCGCAGTCGTAGATACAGCGGTTGGTCATCAGGATTTTGAGCAAAGAGACACAGCGGCCATCGCTGGTCCAGGTATGGCAGATACCGCAGGACGCAGCAGAGCCTACCCCACCGCTGCTGTTACTGCGGGAGCTGCCGCTGGATGAGCAGGAAACATCATACTTTGCGCCATCAGCCAGTATTTTCAGTCTGTCCATCAGATTGGTTGCCACAGGAGATCTCCCACAAAAACATGTAGCGGAGTATAGCATACTGCACGGTCAGAATATGACATTCTGCAGCAGACGAACCTGCCAATCGTATGTTCCGGCTTGTTCTGATGAGATTTTGGAGTATGCTGGTAAGCATTGACGGGCACCCCAAAAACGGATAGTGAAAATCAGGAGAAAAAGCAGGGTATGGGCGAATTAGAACGGATACTGCGCGAGGGGGCAACACTGCATGAAGCAGGAAGGTATGATGATGCCCTGTCCCTGTATGATGAAGCGGTCGGGCGCTGGCCCACCCTGGCCTTGCTCTGGAATAACCGTGGCAACACCTTGCTTGAACTTGGCTTGCATCAACAGGCGATCAAGAGCTATCAGCAGGCCCTGCAGCTTGCCCCTTCATTACATGACAGCCGCATCGCCCTGGCCACCTGCCTGCAGGCTCGTGGTGAAGTGCAGCAGGCCCTGGTTGAATGCGCCAAGGTACTGAAAGCTGCGCCTGATCATGCTGAAGCCCATTGGAACTATGCCTTGCTATTGCTACTGCTGGGGAATTATGTGGCCGGTTTCAGGGAGTACGAGTGGCGCTGGAAAAAGAGGCGCTTTACGTCACCGGTGCGCACGTTTTCTGAACCACGGTGGCACGGAGGCAATCTTGCAGGAAAGACGCTTCTGGTTTATGCAGAGCAGGGGTTTGGAGATACGATCCAGTTCTGCCGTTATCTGCCGTTTCTGGTAGAACACGGAGCCAACGTACTGTTTGAGTGTCATCAGCCACTTGCTATACTTATGCAGAGTATTGGAACAGGCATTATGATTGTACCGTTCGGTCAGATGCTGCCTCCCTTTGATTATCACGCTCCGTTACTATCGTTACCCCATCTGCTTGGTTGCAGCTTTGAAACCATACCAGCCACAGTCCCGTATTTGAGCCCGCCAAAAGAGCGGCTTATGTTCTGGCAGAGGGTTATGCCCACTGACAATACTCTCAGAGTGGGCCTTTGCTGGGCAGGCAAGGCGTACCCCGATCCCGGCCGGAGCTGTCCGCCCGATTGGCTACAGCCACTTGCAGCGCTGCACGGTGTGTCATGGGTTTCGCTCCAGATAGGGGAAGGGATTGACGGGATGACTACACAACCGTTCCCGTTGACTGATCTGACGATGCTGGTGCAGGATTTTGCGGATACTGCCGGACTGGTGGCTCAACTGGATCTGGTAATGACTATTGATACAGCCGTAGCTCATCTTGCTGGCGCTCTGGGAAAGGAAACCTGGCTGCTGGTGCCGTTTGCGCCAGACTGGCGGTGGGGGTTAAACAGGGAAGATTGCCCCTGGTACCCCACCATGAGACTGTTCAGGCAAAAGAATGCAGGGCAGTGGGATGAAGTTGTCGAACAGCTGGCAACGGCTCTCGCTCAACGGCTCTTGTGAGCCAAGCGAACGACCTTGTGCATCTCTTCAATCAAGACACCTATCTCCATCGGTTTTGGGACATAGCCGTCAAAACCTGAGCCCAGCAGCAACTCTTTCTCTTCCTGAAGCGCATGGGCTGTTAGGGCGATTATCGGAACATGGTTTTCAGTACCTGCTTCCTCCTGCCGAATCAGTGCAGTCGCAGTACAGCCATCCATGAGCGGCATTTTGATATCCATCAGGATCAGGTCGATCCCCCCGTGCTTCCAGCGTTGCAACGCTTCTTTGCCGTTGCCGGTCCTGATAACCCGGTGCCCCATCCTTTGCAGAATAGTGTCGGCGTACTTCTGATTAATGGCGTTATCTTCTGCCAGCAAGATACTCAGTGCAGGCCCTTCCCATTGGGATGAAAGCGAATCAACACCTTCATCAAGGCTGTCGATTGCGGTCCTGCGTGCCACCGTGAAGGGGAGCGCCAGCGAGAAGGTGCTGCCGTTACCAGCGCTACTCTCGGCCCAGATCCTGCCCCCCATCAGCTCAACCAAGCGCCTGCTGATGGAAATCCCTAATCCTTTCGCTCCCAGTTTCCGGCTTGCCCCGTTTGTTGGTTCAGGGTAGGGAGCAAAGATTTTTTCAAGAATATCCTCATCCATACCGATCCCGGTATCACTGACACTCAGTTGCAACAAGACCTGGTCGTCATGATGCTCAATTACCGTAACGGCTATCCGGATTGTTCCTTTTTCCGTAAATTTTATGGCGTTCCCCAGAAGATTAAGCACAATCTGCTTTGTGTGCAGCTGGTCACCTCTGAGAGCATCCGGAATGGTATGGGGAATGTCTATCAGTAACTCAAGCCCTTTGATATGCAGGTCTGTATGCTGGGTCTTGATGATATTATTGATGGTGCCCCGCAGGCTGAAATCAACCTGCTCAAGAGCAACCTGCCCGTTCTCTATCTTTGCCAGATCAATGATGTCGTTAATCAGGTACATCAAACTTTTGGCAGAGATCTCCAGGCAATCAAGATATTCTTTTTGTGTGGCGTCCAGGGGGGTTGTTCGAAGCAGCTGAGCCATACCGATAACACCATTCATAGGCGTGCGGATTTCATGGCTCATGTTGGTGAGGAATTCATTTCGCGCAACTCTGGCCTGTTCCAGCTCATTGCTGGCATTACTGGCGGCGCTTTGAGTGCTCTTTGTTCGTTTTGGGGTTTTACGATCAGGCGACATATCGGTGTCCAGTTCTTGCGACAGTCAGAGACAAAACATCCTGTAGATCAGAATACCATTACTTTCAGTATCTACAAGTGCTGCAGAAAAAAATACCGACAAACGGGTAACAAAAAAGGGGATACCCTGCCGGCACCCCCTTTTGAGCAACTGAAACAGGAATACTTACCCCTGCAGGCCAAACTCTTCATGCAGCACCCGCACGGCAAGTTCAGTATATTTTTCATCAATAACAACCGATATCTTGATTTCAGAGGTTGATATCATGCCTATATTAATGTTGTTCTTGGAAAGAACGGCAAACATCCGGGTAGCAACTCCGGCGTGACTGCGCATACCGAGGCCGACAATCGAGATCTTGCTGATGTTCTCGTCAGACTGTACCTCTTTGGCCTGCACCTCCTTGGCTACTTCGTTGGTAATCATCAAGGCTTTTTTCAGATCAGCCTTGGTGACCGTGAAAGTGAAATCTGTCAGCCCATCGTGACTGACATTCTGGACAATCATGTCAACCGAAATAGCAGCGTCGGAGAGCGGGGTGAGAATTCTGGCTGCGATACCGGGCTTGTCAGGCACTCCCAGCACGGCAATCTTGGCTTCGTTCTTATCGTACGCAACCCCGGAAACAAGTATTCCTTCCATATCCTTATCCTCCCTGGTAACCATGGTACCGGTGTTTTCATTCAGGCTAGAGCGGACATGAATGTCCACATCATATTTCTTGGCAAATTCAACCGAGCGGATCTGCAGCACCTTGGCACCCAGACTGGCCAGTTCCAGCATTTCGTCGTAGGAGATCTTTTCAACCTTGCGAGCCTCTTTGCAGACGTTGGGGTCAGTGGTGTAAACACCGTCAACATCAGTATAAATCTCGCAGACGTCAGCCTTGAGGGCTGCTGCCAGTGCCACGGCAGAGGTGTCGGAACCGCCTCGGCCCAGAGTTGTCAGATTGCCTTCCTTGTCAACCCCCTGAAAACCGGCTACCACCACAATGTTACCGGCTTTCAGATCCGCCATCATTTTGGATCCGTCAATACTTTCAATCCTGGCTTTGGAAAAAGTACTGTCGGTGATGATCGGCACCTGCCATCCCTGATATGACTTTGCCTTGTAGCCAAGTGATTTCAGGTACATGGACAATAGGCCGATGGTGACCTGCTCGCCGGTGGCAACAACCACATCATATTCTCGGTTGTCGGGGATTTCGACCATTTCATTGGCAAGAGCAACCAGCTTGTTTGTCTCGCCGGACATGGCGGAAACCACAACCACCACTTCATTGCCAGCTTCATAGGTTTTTATGATCCGCTTGGCTACATTCTTGATTCGGTCTGTGGTCCCGACCGATGTGCCTCCATATTTCTGGACTACCAGTGCCATACTGTTGCTCCTTCAGAACAGATCAAAAGATGAAAAGGGTTACTAAATAGCAGAACGATCTTCACCAGACAAGATTTTTTTCATTGCAGGGCAGATTGTTGCAAGTTGATCAATCTTTTCTGCTGCTCGATCCCCGTGGGAAACAAACGTAATCCGTCGACCGGAGTCGTCTGAATATTCAAATTTCAGATCAATTCTGTTGTCCGGCAGAATATCCCGAATCCGCTCAGGCCATTCTATCAGACAAATACCTACCCCGCCCAGGTGGTCTTCAAGCCCCAGCTCAACGGCATCGTCACAGCCGCAGAGCCGGTAACAGTCATAGTGCAGAACCGGGTATGCTCCCGGATACTCGTTCAGGATGGCAAAGGTAGGAGAAGCAACCATATCCAGTGATTCTGGCGCAACGCCCGAGACAATGCCCCGCACAAAACAGGTTTTGCCACCGCCCAACTCCCCTGAAAGAGTGACGACATCACCGGACTCAAGTAACAGACCAAGCTGTCTGCCCAGCTTTTCAGTCTGTTCAGGAGTTTCTGTCTCAAAAACAAAGGGTATTCCCTGCCCCTTGCCCTTTGCCTCTTGCCCCTGCATGTCAGACCAGCAAGGTCCGGATAATATCGATGCGGGCCACAATACCGACCAGGCTGCCGTTATCAACAACGGGGATTGCATTCGTGTGCCGGGAACTCATCAGATCCGCCGCTTCACTGAGCGAAGCAGTGGACGTGATGGAGATAATTTCCGGCTGATAGATGTCGGCAACCGTACGTCCCCCCATCTTCTGCAGCTCTTTTTCCAGGCTCTTTTCCGTTTCAAGATAAATCACCCAATCGAAAAGGCTTATGACGGTCGGCAGATGGACATTTTTATTTTGTTCCACCAGGTCTGATTCCGTTACGATCCCGATCAGTATCCCGTTATCATCAACAACCGGCAGTGAGCTGATCCGATGGGTAACAAACAGTTCGGCAAGTTCGCGGATGGTTGTTTGCTTGCGAACAGTACGAACCTCTTTGGTCATTATTTCAGCAACAGTTTTCATGGGTAGCTCCTTACAGGTGAGAAGATTGTTGTTGTTGGTTGTGAGGCAGATTCACCAGCCGGTTCAGCACTGCCGGAATCCGTTCCATCAGGTCTGTTGCGGTCATGCCGATTTCACCCTGCTCCATAGCCACAAGATCACCGGCAAGTCCGTGAATGAACACTCCCAGACGGCAGGCGTTCCAGGCCGAGTAGCCCTGACCAAGCAGCGACACAATAATGCCGGTCAAAACATCCCCCATGCCACCGCTGGCCATGCCGGGATTTCCGCTGCCATTGATAGCTGCCATACCGTTTGGAGCAGCAATAATGGTGCGGGCACCTTTCAGTACCACGTACACACCAAACGTCCGGGCAAACTCCTGGGCCACAGAGATACGGATGGCAGCCACATCAGGAATGGATGAACCAAGCAGCCTGGACATCTCGCCGGGGTGAGGAGTCAGGATAATATTCAGCGACCTGCGACGGTGGAGCACTGTGGTGTCTTCTGCTATCGCGTTCAAGGCGTCAGCATCAATCACCATCGGCAAGGCGACATTTTCCACCAGTGTTTGTACCACGGTTACACTGGCAGGGCGACGATCAATGCCAGGGCCGATGGCCAGAGCACTTTTGCCGGGCAGATACTTTTCAATTGTTGCAATGGCATGGGTTGTCAGGTGGCCGCTGCCTGCATCCGGTAGAGGCAGCGTCATGGCTTCGGTGGTTTTTACTTCCAGTATGGCGTTCAGGCTCTCAGGCACAGCCAGGGTAACCAGACCGGAGCCGGTTCGTACCGCACTGTTGGCAGCAAGGGCGGCAGCTCCGGTCTTCCCGGTTGATCCGGCAATGATCAGACAGTGTCCATACACCCCTTTGTGTGCCTGACGTTCACGGCGTTTGATCAGGGGAGCAATCAGCTTTTCATTCAGGAAGTCATAACCGACCGCATCTTCCAGAAGCTGAGGGGGAATCCCGATGTCCACGATGACCAGTCTGCCAACATACTCGGCCGCCGGGTAGAGTACATGGCCCAGCTTGGCCACGCCGAAGGACACCGTCATATTGGCATGGACAGCTTGTCCCAGAATACGGCCGGTGGTGCCATGAATACCGGTAGGGATATCCACAGCAACCACTTTGCCCGGTGCAGCGTTAATCAGCTCAACCGCCTCAAGGTAAATTCCTTGCAAATCGTTGCGCAGTCCGGTTCCCAAGAGAGCATCAATCAGTACGGCAGCCGATTGCAGATCATCAGCATGTTTTTCGGTCAGCTCCCCTTCGCCTGGGCAAAAGCTGAGGATTTCCTCCGGCAACAGCACCAGGTTGATTAAAGCATCACCATGGATAGCATCCCGTTCTGCAAGGACGATTACCAACACTTTCCAGCTTTTTTCCAGCAGGTAGCGGGCGATCACATAGCCGTCACCACCGTTGTTCCCTTTACCGGCAAGAATCACGGCTCGTTTGTTCGCTCTGGTTCCGTAGGCTGCCAGGATATGCTCTGCACAGCCTTTACCTGCCGCCTCCATCAGCTCGCGTCCGGGAATGCCGTACTCTTCAATTGCGCGGCGATCAAGTTCCTGCATGGTATGGGCGGTAACGATTTTCATGGTGCCTCCAGTACAACCAGGGCAACGGCATGGCCACCGTCATGGGAGATTGACAGGTGCGCCATTGCACTGCCTCGTTCAGAAAACAGCTGATTTGTACGACCTGAAATCTTTAGCAAAGGTTTGCCAAGCTGATCATGTTCCACCTCTATCTCGGTCCAGCACATGCCGTCCCTCAGTCCGGTACCCAGCGCTTTAACAAATGCTTCTTTGGCCGCAAATCGTGCCGCCAGGCAGGAGGCAGCCATCTTTTTGGGAAGACAATACTCCTGTTCAGCAGCAGAGAAAAGCCGGTTCAGCAACGGCTGGTTGCCGTCATCCAGAAACTTCTGGAAGCGGGAGATTTCAACCGTGTCAATGCCAGTGCCGAGGATCATGGCAGATCAACTGTTGAAAACCATGTTTGCAAAAGAGATCTGAATTTTATGAACGAACCATCTGCACAACGTTCCAGGCTGACTTTTTGTGCTATCTGCTGATAGATAGACGAAGAACGCGCTTTTTTTACTGTGCGTAATGCTTGTTCCAATGCTTCTTTTGGTTGAGTTGGCTTGACTTGGCTGTCAGTTAAAAATTGTTTGTGCTGCAGCCAGTCTCTAAGGTTTGGAACCTTGCCATGCCAACCGAGAATGCTTTCCAGATGAGGAGAAACGCTCCAAACCCATATTTCAAGTTCCGGATCTATGACAATTGCCGCAGCACGATCATTCCAGCCACTTTCAAAAAGCCTGTTTTCTATTTCGGCCTCAAGCAGTTCGCGTGATTTGTGGTCTTGTCCCGATCCTTCCCGGTCTAAAAGAACAAAGGCATGTTCATACTGATTGATGAATGGCTTAAGAAATTCGTGGCTACGGAGCAGGCAACCGGGGTCATTTTCAGGATGCACCCTGAAATCTACCGTTACCTCTCGGATATTGAGAGATTTATGACGGCTTAAAGTTCCCTTTACTGCAAACTCCATGTTTTTATCTGCAGTCAAAACAATCAGATCTTTTCTTTCTCCAGCAGTAGTTCCAGTCATCCCAGTACTCCACCGGCAAAAAGGGTTCCCAGGTTTGTTTCACCTTGCCAATCCTTAAGCGCAGGATGTCTGTTACCAGGGACAATATCTGTTGCGCCGTCATTCGTTTTTGCAAAGCAAAGAACCTTGTCTGCTTCAACCATGCTGAGAATGACCGGTGAGTGAGAAGCCAATAGAATTTGAGCCTCATACACCGAAGAAAGCGATTGAAACATGGTTTCTACTGCCCTTGGGTGAATACCGTTTTCCGGCTCTTCAATCAGGTAGACACCGGTAAAGTCGGGCAAATATGCTGGTAGTGTCAACGCCAGCAGCCTGAGAGTGCCATCAGATGCCATCCAGGAAGGTACTTCAAGGCCCCCTCGATAACGTAATACAAGATACCGATGTTTATCATCAGGACGTTCAACGGTACGGATACTTTCCAGGTCAGTTAGAGCTGTTTTGATATGTTCAATCCAGCATTCAAAATTATCGGGGTGCCTTTTTACAAGGCCGTCAATTACCCACGGCAGATTGGAACCATCGGGCTTGAAACCCCGCATTTGCCCTGGCGGGCTGGCTCTACGGATGAGCAGGCTATTCAGGACAAACGGTTGAACCCCTTCTATCAAAAGCTTTTTAAACCAACTGGAAACCGGAAATTTTGATTCATCTTCAGGCAAGTTGCCAAGCGCTGATTTACGGGGACCAAGCTTGAATGATGGAGCCCAGCCTTTGCCGCTTTCTTTATAAACTTCTGAATAGAAATTGTCGTTACCACCCTGAACTTTGTTAATGACAACCTTTGTGCCGATGGTACCTTTTACAGAGACAATGGTTTCAGGAGCATCATGCCAGACAGGAAAAAAAGCTCGTTGCTGCGGCTCGGCAGGTTTACTACCGTTCTTTTTCAGTGCCACCTTTTCAGTCTGAATAATCACTTCGTCGGTTGATGTGTCCAAGCCCAAAACAACTTCATAACGAACAGTCGTAAACCCCTTATCTCCCAAAAGCTGCCTGCGGTCTTCCGGGATAGCTGCTTCAATTGCCAACTCAAAACCACTACCGGTCCTGCCCCAGAGCAGATCCTGAAAATTCTGGGTTCGTTCACCAATGGCGATTTCCAGTCCTTCAGAAACAAGTCTACCCAGAAAGGCGATCACGTCAAGGAAGGTTGTTTTGCCGCTTGCGTTGGGGCCGACAAGCACATGGAACGGCCCCAGCTCTTGCCTGATGTAGCGCAGACAGCGAAAATTTTTGGCCTCTATCAGGGTGATCATTTGAACTTCTCCAAAATTGCGGACTTCTTGTCTTTAGCTGCAGCAATTGTCACTTTTAACTGTTGCTT
>CAXNJF010000037.1:0-9453 GCA_964202585.1 Trichlorobacter sp.
CACCCGCTAATTTTTCCTCGTGTTCATGCTGCACCGCTGCTGTTTTGCTCTCTCTGCCTGTTGAAGCTGGTGAGGATCCTTGCAAGGAAAGATTGGCAGAGGGCGGGAGTGACGTTTGTGGAGGATTTCTCTGCTGCATCGGGGATATAACTGACGGCGCTGTTTGGAGGGCTGGTTTTGCGATAGTTGGTGTAATGACTGGAAGCTCCCGCAGCGTCTGGTTTGAAGGGGATAGTGGGTGCTGTTGTGGTGATGCTGCAGGGTATTGGGCGGGCGTACGACCCAGTTGGATCATGACAAAATTGTGAGGAGCTGGTTGCAGATTTTGCTGGTGTCTGGTTGCGTACACGAACAGTGCTGCAAGAACCAGATGGAGCAGACCGGATACCAGCAGGAGGATCAGCAGCCGTGCCGGTATTCTGAACGAGCTGAGCGCAGAAAATACGGATTCCTTTATGTTGTGCATTGATGACAGCGTTTCCGGTATGTGTTCAAAATTCTGAATTAATGCTGTTCAGGTGTTGCAGAGGTGAGAAAGAGCTTGCCGTGTTTGACCCCTTTGACGCCGAGCAGTTCATCGGCGATCCGGTTGATCTCAGCGGTACTTCCCTTTAAAACAATTACTTCCAGACAGTTGTGGGCATCCAGATGGACATGCAGGGCTGAAACTATCTGATGGTGGTGGTGGTGCTGCTGCTCGGTCAGTTTGTCGGCCAGGTCGCGCACATGGTGATTGTAAACCATAGTGACGGTGCCGACCATCTCTTCATGGCCGGCATCCGTCTTTTCTTCCACAATGGCCGCCCGGATCAGGTCTCGTATCGCCTCAGAACGATTTTGATACCCCTTCTGGGTAATCAGGCGGTCAAAATTTTCCAAAAGGTCACTATCAATCGAGATGCCGAAACGGGTGGTGTCGCCCATACGTTACTCCCTACCTTGCCATTGCATCATCCATCACTTTATAAGCACAGAATTCGCCACACATGGTGCAGGCGCCATGCTCGGATACCGGTGAATTGGCACGATACTCCCGCGCCCGGTCCGGGTCAAGGGCCAGGGCGAACTGGCCTTCCCAATCCAGCTTTTTGCGGGCGCGGGCCATGGCCATATCCTTCTCGATCGCCCCTGGAACTCCTTTGGCAATGTCTGCGGCATGGGCTGCAATCCTGGAAGCGATCACGCCGTTACGGACATCCTCGATCTCCGGCAGGGCCAGATGCTCGGACGGGGTAACGTAGCAGAGGAAATCTGCCCCGGCTGCCCCGGCAATGGCCCCCCCGATAGCGCAGGTGATATGGTCGTAGCCCGGCGCAATGTCAGTTACCAACGGTCCAAGCACATAGAATGGCGCGCCGTGGCAGAGCCGCTTCTGGAGCTGGATGTTGGTCTGGATCTGATTCAGCGGCACATGCCCCGGTCCTTCAATCATGACCTGCACTCCGGCATCCCAGGCCCGTTGGGTCAGTTCCCCCAGGATAATCAGCTCCTGAATCTGGGCCCGGTCTGTAGCATCTGCCACGCAGCCCGGACGGAAGCCATCCCCCAGTGAGAGGGTTGCGTCATACTCTCTGGTTATTTCAAGCAGGCGATCAAAGTTTTCAAAGAGCGGGTTTTCCTTGTTGTTGTAGGACATCCACTCAATTGTGAAAGCGCCGCCACGGGAGACTACATCCATAATCCGTCCTTCATTTTTCATCCGCTCAACCGTGGCACGGGTCACACCGCAATGGACGGTAATGAAATCAACGCCGTCATCCAGATGCTTGATGATCCCTTTGAAAATGTCATCCGCAGTCATATCCACCAGTGCCTTCTTCTTGATCCGTACGGTATCAGTGGCGGCCTGGTAAAGCGGTACCGAGCCGATGCAGGCGGTGGTTTCAGCAACAATGGCGCGGCGGATCTCATCAACCGGACCGCCGGTGGAAAGATCCATGATGGCATCGGCCCCGTACTTTACGGCTACCCGTGCCTTTTCCAGCTCTTTGGTGATATCGGTATCATCGGCAGAGGTGCCGATATTGGCGTTGACCTTGGTACGCAGTCCCGCGCCAACCGGCAGGGGAATGCCGTGCTTGTGGGTCTTGTCGTTGTGGCTGATTACGATGGTGCCTTTGGCGATGCCATCGCGAAGGAACTCCGGGGCTACCCCTTCTGATGCTGCGGCAGTTTTCATCTTTTCAGTAATAATCCCTTTACGGGCGGCTTCAAGCTGGGTCATTTGTCTGACTCCTTTGCTGCAAGATAGTGGTTGATCGGGCCGTGTCCCTTGCCCGTCGGACGGGCCAGGCGGATGGCGTTGGTGATAAACAGTTTGGCATGGTGTACCGCCTCTTTCAGCGGTTTACCCTGAGCCAGAAAGGCGGCGATAGCCGAGGCGAAGCTGCAGCCGGTACCGTGGGTGGCACTGGTGAAAAAACGCTCACTGGTGAAGCGGTGGATGGTCTGGCCATCAAAGAGAATATCAACTGCGTCACCGCCGCTCAGATGTCCCCCCTTGATCAAAACATTGGCGGCTCCCATCGCCTGCAGTTGCCGTGCTGCCTGCTCCATGGCCGCCTCGCTGTGAATCCGGCAGTTAAGCAACCGCTCTGCCTCGGGCAGGTTCGGAGTCAACAGATAAGCGTGGGGGAGCAGCGCCTGTTGGAAGACAGAAATACCATCCAGTTCAAGCAGCGAGGCACCACCTTTGGCAACCATGACCGGATCAATCACAACCGGGTAATAATGGGGCTGTTCTGACAGGTATTCCGCCAGGAGTGATATGATGGCCGGGGTGTGTAGCATACCGGTCTTGATGACGTCAATCGGCAGATCGGTCAGCACGGTATCAAACTGATCTCGCACGAAGGAAGGAGGAATACCGTGGATCGATTTGACCCCCCTGGTGTTCTGGGCTGTCAGCGCGGTAATGGCTGATGCTGCGTAGCTGCCCAGCAGGGTAATCGTTTTCAGATCGGCCTGGATGCCGGCGCCACCGCCTGAATCACTTCCGGCAATGGTAAGTACACCGCCCCTGGGGAAGGGGGCTGGCCGGTTGAAGAGCAGTTTCAGTTCAGTAGCCGCAATATCAGGGCGAGCAGCTGACAGGACCGAAGAGATGACCGCAACGGCATCGGCCCCTGCATCCACTACCCGGCAGGCGTTAGCCGGGCTGATCCCGCCGATGGCTACTATCGGCAGCTTGACCCGGTCACGGATGGCTGACAGGCCGACGGTGCCGGGCATATGGGTGATGGTTTTGCTGTCAGTGGGGTACATGGCGCCAAAGCCAAGGTAATCTGCACCGCCAGCTTCTGCCCGCAAGGCTTCATCAAGGTTATGGGTAGATATGCCGATGATCTTGTCCGGCCCCAGCAGGTTCCGGGCTTCCTGAGGAGTACCGTCATCCTGCCCCAGGTGGACACCGTCGGCATCAAGCGCAAGAGCAAGTTGCATATCATCATTGACGATGAAGAGTGTGCCCTGACGGTTGCAGAGCTGTTTCAGGCGCAAGCCTTCTTCAAGGCACTGCTCGGCCGGTTTGTCCTTGGGACGGTATTGCAGCACGGACACTCCGCCGCGCAACGCCTGCCCCACCCGTTCCAGCAGGTTCTCCTGCTGATCCGTAATCAGATAGACCCCGGCAATGGAGCGGTTGCGTATGGATTTTGGCGGACTGACCACCAATCGTAGCGGTGATGTTTTTTCTGTCATTGCTGGTACCTCGTGGTACGAAAAAGGGCCGCACTGATTAAATCAGGCGGCCCAAAACATGCTGATGGAAACGAGGCCGCTTTCCTCCGCCGGCATTACCCGGTTCAGGTTCAAGGGGTCCGGCGTATGCCGTCTCAGCCTTCAAGCAAAAGGCTCCCCCAGGGCGTGATAACCATACGACAAAAACAGCAGACCGTCAACCGCTTCCGTAATCCGGCAGTGTCATCAGTCGGCTATGGCAATTCCTTGCTGATCAGCCGTGACTCTCCATCGGTCGCTTGATCTGAATGACCTGACAACCTTGGTCGTCTGTTCCATGCGTTCTTCTCTTGGATGTTGTATACAGTTCAGACTCATCACGATACAGAGTTTTCAGATTGCCCCTCCCGGCTGGTCGTGGTAAAAAAAAGTATGTTCGATAGTCGCCCAACCTTTGCAGAGATAGATCTTGGTGCCCTGCGGGAAAATTATGCCGTTGTCCGCAAGTCCGTACCGTCCCGTGCTGCCGTGCTTGCCGTTGTCAAGGCCGATGCCTACGGTCATGGTTTTCTTGAGGTAAGCAAGGAGCTGGAACGTCAGGGGGTTGATGCCTTTGGTGTTGCCTTTCTGGCCGAAGCGATCCAGTTGCGTAAGGCAGGTATTGATAAACCGATTCTGCTGCTGGGGGGGATCTATCCCGGGCAGGAGAGGAAATGTGTCGGGTTCGGGGTTTCCTCAGCTGTCTTTTCCCTTGCACAATTAAAAGCCCTTGATCTGGCTGCAGGCAAGCTGTATCGCAAGGCCTTGGTACACCTGAAAGTGGATACCGGTATGGGGAGGTTGGGGGTTCCCTACGAACAGGTGCCGGCGTTGCTGGATGCGCTCAAACTGTTGCCAAATATCTATCTGGAGGGGGTGATTTCCCACTTCGCCTCTGCTGATGAACTGGATGAATCGGGCCAGTATTTTACCCGCCAGCAGTCCGAACGGTTTGCCTGGGCTATTGAACGGGTGCGGCGGGCAGGTTTTGCTCCCCGTTATATCCATATCGCCAACAGTGCCGGTGCGCTGTTGAACGACTATACCTTCTGCAATCTGGTCCGTCCCGGCATCGCTCTCTACGGCGCATTGCCTTCGCCTGACTTTCAGGGCAGACTCTCTCTGAGGCCGGTGATGCGTTTGAAGAGCAAGATCGCCATGCTCAAATGGGTAGAACCTTCCAGCACCATCAGCTATGGACGCCGCTTTAGTGCAGAACATCGGACTCTTATCGCCAGTGTGCCGGTTGGTTATGCCGATGGCTATCCCAGAGCATTGACCAACAAGGGGCAGGTGCTGGTTCGCGGGCAACGGGCGCAGGTGGCCGGTACAGTCTGCATGGACTGGATCATGTTAAATGTGACCCACATTCCTGACGTTGTGGTGGGGGATGAAGTAACCCTGATGGGGGAGGATCGTAAGGGGAACACGGTCTATGCGGAGGAGGTTGCCCAGTGGGCCGGTACTATTTCGTACGAGCTGCTGTGCGGCATCAGCAAGAGGGTGCCAAGAGTGTATATTGGAACAGGAAAGTAAGTGATGACCAACAAAAAGATCAAGCTGACCCAAACCGTTAAAGCTGCCGGCTGAGCCGCCAAGCTGGGCCCGGAGGGCCTTGCCGTTGCTTTGTCAGGGTTGAAGCGTCCCGCTGATTCCCGATTGATCGTGGGACCTGAGACGTCTGATGACGGAGGAGTCTATTACCTGACTCCTGAAATTGCGCTGGTGGAGAGTTGCGACGTGATTACGCCGCCTGCTGATGATCCCCGAGCCTTTGGCCGGATTGCTGCCGCAAATTCACTTTCGGATATCTATGCCATGGGGGGCAAACCGTTAACCGCCATGAATATTGCTTTTTTTCCGGTCTGTAGCATGCCGCCGGAGATTCTTGGGGAGGTGCTGGCCGGGGGGCAGGATATTCTTAACGAGGCAGGTTGCTGTCTGGTTGGTGGGCATACGGTTGAAGATGAAGAGCTGAAATACGGCCTCTCCGTTACCGGAACAGTACATCCGGCAGAAGTGTTACGAAACAGCACCGCCCGTCCCGGAGATGTTCTTCTGCTGACCAAGCCGCTGGGCAGCGGAATCCTGTCTACGGCGGTCAAGGGGGAGCTGGCTACGGAGGCGCAGGAGGTAGAGGCGGTGCGCTGGATGTCACTTCTGAATCGCGCTGCTGCAGAGTTGATGCTGCGTCACAAGCCATCGGCCTGTACTGATGTCACCGGATTTGGCCTGATCGGACACGCCTGTGAGATGGCCCTGGGGGCAGGGGTAACTATCCGCCTGAAGCTGGATGCTATTCCTCTGATGTCTGGAGTGCCTGACCAGATTTCCGATGGCATGGTTCCGGCCGGGTGCTACCAGAACCGCAGTTTTTATCTTGCCAAAACAGATTCAGACAGGTGCGATCCTGATCGTTTGTTGCCGCTCTTTGACCCACAGACCTCCGGTGGTCTTTTGATCGCCTTAAGCCCGGAAGATGCTGCTAACTTTTTGGCAGAAGCCTTTGAAAACAAGATCTTTGCCAAACAGATCGGTGAGGTGCTGTCTCAAGGCGCCGTGCCTGTGAGCGTGGTCTGAATTCCTTCGTATTGTATACAGGTTAAAGCATCAAAAGCACTTGGCAGGGTTCCATCTCCCATGTTACAACATTTTCCGCTAACTGCAGATCATTAAGACAATCAAACCAACATACCAAAAGAGGTGTCATTATGGCCAAAATTACCCGGGCGCTGATCAGTGTTTCCGACAAGGCAGGCGTTGTTGAGTTATCCATGGCTCTTGCTGGGTACGGAGTAGAGATCCTTTCCACTGGTGGGACCGCCAAATTGCTGCGTGAGGCAGGGTTGACGGTGAAGGATGTCTCAGAGTTCACCGGGTTTCCCGAGATGCTGGATGGCCGGGTCAAGACCCTGCATCCCAAAGTCCACGGAGGCTTGCTGGGGATCCGTTCCAATGCCGAGCATCAGGCCAAGATGAAGGAGCATGGTATTGAGCCGATCGACATGGTGGTGGTTAACCTCTACCCCTTTGAGGCCACGGTTGCCAAGCCGGACTGTACATTGGAAGACGCTATTGAAAATATCGATATCGGCGGACCGACCATGCTCCGCTCTGCTGCCAAAAACAACCGTGATGTGACGGTGCTGGTTGATGCTGCCGACTATGCGGCTGTGCTGGAGGAGATGGCGGCCAATGGTGGCTGCGTGTCTGAAAAGACCAACTTCCGGCTGGCAGTAAAAGTCTACCAGCACACTGCCGCCTACGATGGTGCCATTTCCAACTGGCTGGGGGCACGGCTGGGCGAGACGGCAGCAGAATACCCCGAGACCTTTACTATCCAGGTTAAAAAAGCCCAGGATCTGCGCTATGGTGAAAACCCTCACCAGTCAGCCGCCTTCTATGTCGAGCGGGGCATTACGGAACCCTGTGTCTCTAATGCTGTCCAGTTGCAGGGCAAAGAGCTCTCCTTCAACAATATCATTGATCTTGACGCCGCCATTGAGACTGTTAAGGAATTTACCGATAAACCAGCTGCTGTTATTATCAAACATACCAATCCCTGCGGTGTGGCTTTGGGTGATTCTCCCATTTCTGCCTATCTCAAGGCCCGTGAGTGTGACCCGGTTTCTGCTTTTGGCGGCATTGTCGGGTTTAACCGGATTGTTGATGCTGCAGCTGCCCGCGAACTGACCTCAACCTTCCTGGAGGCAGTGATCGCCCCCGGCTATGACGAAGAGGCGTTGGCCATCTTTACTGCCAAGAAAAATGTACGGTTGATGCAGGTGCCCCTCCTGGCCGGACACCTGCAAACCGGTTACGATCTGAAGCGGGTCGTGGGAGGACTGCTCCTGCAAGGGCGTGATCTGGGCATGGTTGCTGCTACCGATTGCAAAGTGGTGACGGAACGCCAGCCATCAGCACAGGAGTTAACAGCGCTGGATTTTGCCTGGCGAGTCTGCAAGCATGTCAAATCAAATGCGATTGTCTTTACGACTGCCGACCAGACCGTCGGGATCGGGGCAGGCCAGATGTCGCGGGTGGATTCCTCCAAGATTGCCGTTCAGAAGGCGTTGCTGCCGATCAAGGGGAGTGTGCTGGCTTCTGATGCCTTTTTCCCGTTCCGCGACGGGGTTGATGCTGCTGCAGAGGCTGGCGTGACCGCGATTATCCAGCCGGGCGGTTCAGTGCGGGATGAAGAGGTGATTCAGGCAGCCAATCAGCACGGCATGGCGATGGTGTTTACGTCGATGAGACATTTCAGGCACTAAGCCATTCTGTTGAGGTGATTGTATGAAGGTTCTGGTAATAGGCGGCGGTGGCCGCGAACATGCCCTGGTCTGGAAGATAGCCCAGTCCCCGCTGGTAACGCAGATTTTCTGTGCCCCCGGTAATCCCGGTACGGCGCAGTTTGCTACGAATCTGCCGATTATGGTAGAAGAAATTGACAAGCTGCTGGGCTTTGCCAGGTCAGAAGGGATAGGTCTGGCTGTCGTCGGCCCAGAACTGCCGCTTTCGCTGGGTATTGTTGACCTGTTCCGGGAGTACGGGGTGAAGGTGTTTGGTCCCAGCCGGGCTGCTGCACGGATAGAGGCCAGCAAGGCTTTTTCCAAGGATCTGATGAAAAAATATGAGATCCCTACAGCTGCCTATGGCGTTTTTACTGAAATATCCGCAGCTGAGGCGTTTATCCGCCAGACCGGCGCACCGATTGTGGTCAAGGCCGATGGCTTGGCTGCCGGTAAAGGGGTAATCATTGCCCAGACCGAACAGGAAGCCATTGATGCAGTAAAGGATATGCTGTCCGGCAATGCCTTTGGCGATGCAGGTTCCCGGGTGGTGGTGGAAGAGTTTTTAACCGGTGAGGAGGCCTCTTTTCTGGCTATCACCGACGGTACGTTCGTTATTCCACTTGCCTCGGCCCAGGATCATAAGGCGATATTTGACGGTGACCAAGGCCCTAATACCGGCGGTATGGGGGCCTATTCTCCTGCACCGGTGGTGACTGCCGAGGTACACCGTAAAGCGATGGAGCAGGTGGTGCAGAGGGCAGTTGACGGTATGGCTGCCGAAGGGTGTGCCTATCAGGGGATTGTCTATGCCGGCCTGATGATAAAGGATGGTGAGGTTAAAACTCTTGAGTTTAATGCCCGTTTTGGCGACCCGGAGTGTCAGCCGCTTCTGATGAGAATGAAATCAGATCTGGTGCCGCTTTTGCTGGCAGTGGCTGAAGGGGATCTGACGGGACATACAATTGAATGGCACGACCAGGCAGCGATCTGTGTGGTGCTGGCTGCCGACGGATACCCTGGCGATTACCCGAAAGGGGACGCTATTACCGGAATTGAGGCAGCCGAAGCGATTGGTGATGTCACGGTTTTCCATGCCGGAACTGCTGAAAAGGATGGGGCTCTAGTGACTGCCGGTGGAAGGGTGCTGGGGGTTACTGCCCTTGGCGCAACGGTTGCAACCGCTATAGAACGGGCCTATCAGGGGGTTGCTAAAATTTCCTGGCGTGGGATGCAGCACCGCAAAGATATTGGCCAAAAGGCATTGAACCGTTCTTTGTAGCCACGGTTGGTATGCTTAATGCTTGACTTTTTTAAGGGGACTGTGTTTAAGTTCCACATCTTTTTATACATTATCAAGGAGGTTGTAACGATGAAAAAAGTTATTATTGCAATGTTTGCTCTGGTTGCCTTCTCTGGCGCCGCGTATGCTGCTGACAGCTACGAG
>CAXNJF010000038.1:0-9428 GCA_964202585.1 Trichlorobacter sp.
TGCAGCTTGTTAAAGCCCAGCTTCCAGAGCCATTCCGAGATGGTGCCCACCGGACAGATCCAGGAGCAGAAAGCCCTCCGCAACAGCAGTGAGACAACGATGATCGTGACAAAGATCACCACCGCAGCCGGATGAACCGGGTTGATCCCGCCCCCTTTCAACCAGGCGGTAGTACCGAACAGGCCGGAGATCGGCAGAAAAGCATCGATGGCAGCGGGTCGGCTGACCGGATCAAGCCCCTGCTGTACCTCTTGCAGAAAACGGAAGAAGCGGAACCCGATCAATAATGAGAGTCCCAGAAAAATGATCTGAAGCAGCAGCCGCAGTGGCTGGACATAACGATCTGACATGGGCGCCTCAAAAAAAAGGGCGGCGTTACATGCGCCGCCCCTGCCAGCAGTAAATTGTGTGGAGAAACTACTCGGCGGTTACGGCAACGTAGCCGAAGCTGCCATCGGGACGTCGCAGCAACAGACGCACGACATCGCCTTTGGCAACCTTCGCAGCCAGAGCGGAAAATCCCTGCAAACTGTCAACCGGCTGGCCGTTAAACTCAAGAATCAGATCCCCCCGCACCATACCGGCCTCATCCGCAGAAGAACCTGACTTCACTTCGGAGACCACCACCCCTTTGGCATCCTTCAACCCCAATTGCCGCGCCAGTTCCGGGGTTAACTCATTGATACTGATCCCGATGCTGGCGGTGGATGGCTCAGTAACCAGGCCGCCATCACGCCCTTGCTGCCCGACAACCATGCTCAGTTCCAGACGTTTGGTCTTGCGGAACAGGATAACCTTGACCTGCTTGCCCACCGGTGCACCGGCCACCGCCTTGGGCAGGTCGGTTTCAGCGTTGACCGGCTTGCCGTCAAACTGGACGATCACATCCTCAACCTTGAGACCGGCCTTGTCTGCCGGAGAGCCCTTCTCAATATGGGTAATGATCACCCCTTTGTCCGTAGCCAGTCCCAGTGATTTGGCCAGTTTCGGGTTCAGCTTGTCAAAGTTGACTCCCAGATAGCCCCGCACCACCTTGCCGGTGGCTTTGAGCTGTTCGGCAACTGACTTGGCCATATTAATCGGAATGGCAAAGCCGATCCCCTGCCCGTTGGCAATGATGGCCGTGTTAATACCGATCACCTTGCCGCTGCCGCTAAAGAGCGGCCCGCCGGAGTTACCGGGATTGATCGAGGCATCGGTCTGGATGTAGTCATCGTATGGCCCGCTGCCGATCACCCGCCCCTTGGCGCTGACAATCCCGGCGGTCACCGTATGGGCAAGGCCAAACGGATTGCCGATGGCCATGACCCATTCGCCTACTTCCAGGCTATCGCTGTCCCCCAGTTCTGCAAACGGCAGGGGTGCTTTATCACTGATCTTTAACAGGGCCACATCCAGCTTGTCGTCACGGCCTTTCAGCTCGGCCTTGATCTCCCGGCCATCTGACAGCTTGACCATGACTTCATCAGCCCCCTGCACCACATGATTGTTGGTCAGGATAAAGCCGTCTGCGCTGATGATAAAACCGGTTCCCATCCCCTGTTGCTTGCGGGGCTGCTGGGGAGCCTGCTGACCGAAAAACTGGCCGAACAGATCATTAAACGGATCATTGCCCATGAACGGACCGGGAACCCGGCCACTGCTCCTGGGCTTGACCTGCTTGACCGTCCGGATATTAACAACGGTAGGCTTCAAGCGCTTGGACAACTCCACAAAGTCAGGACAGAACGGTTTGGCATCAAGCCGAAGGGGTGAGAGAAAGAGCAGACATGCAACCAGTAACGTACTCACAGTGATCAAATAACGCAGTTTCATTTGTGTAACCTCCATCAGGTACAATGTTCTACTCTGCTTTCAGGACGTAGCCCTGACCACGCACGGTATGAATCAGCCGGCAGGCAAACCCCTTGTCCACTTTTTTACGCAGGTAGTTGACGTAGACATCAATAATATTGGTAAACGATTCAAAGGAATGTTCCCAGACCTTTTCGGCGATCATGTTACGGGTAACCACCGCACCGGTATTACGCATCAGAAATTCCAGCAGACCATATTCCTTGATGGTCAGCTCAATCTCCTTATCCCCACGCCATACCTTGCGGGAGATCGGGTCCATCCTCAAATCGGCAACGGCCAGTTCCGCCCCCCGGTCGCGCCCTGCCCGCCGTGCAAGGGCGCGCACCCGTGCAGACAGCTCGGCAAAGGCAAACGGCTTGGTCAGGTAGTCATCTGATCCGGCATCCAGCCCTGACACTATATCATCAGTCGTATCTCTGGCGGTCAGCATCAGCACCGGCAGTACCGTACCGGCCTGACGCAGCTCACGTACCACGCTGAGACCATCCTTGCGGGGCAGCATGACATCCAGGATCATGAGGTCGTAGGGTTGTTCCAAAGCCAGCCGGACCCCTTCTTCACCATCATGGGAGACATCCACCAGATAGCCTTCCTCCTCAAGACCACGCTTGATAAAAGCCGCTACTTTTTTTTCATCTTCAACCACAAGTACCCGCATATCCCCTCCAAAAAATTGGATTGTTATTCCGAAAACTGCCCAGTCAACCGCCTCAGAATCTCTGAAGCAGACTCTTCTACCGACTTGCAGGTCACATCAATAATCAACCAGCCGGGGTGCTGACGGTAATACTTGCGACAGAAAGCGATCTCGTCTTCTACCTTTTCATAGTCAGCATAGCTGTTCTTCGTGCTCTGCCCCATGGTTACCAGGCGGGAACTGCGGATCTCAACCAGCCGTTTCGGACTGATAACCAGCCCCACAACCTTGCGGGGATCGATCCCCTCAAGCTCCTCAGGCGGGTCTATACCATGTACCAGCGGCACGTTGGCAACCTTGTAGCCCTTGTTGGCCAGGTACATGGAAAGTGGCGTTTTGGATGAACGGGAAACCCCCAGCAGCACCAGATCCGCCTTGCTTAAGCCCCTGTTCTCCTGACCATCGTCATGCTTGACGGTAAAGTTGACCGCCTCCATTCTGCGAAAGTAGTCCTTGTCTATCTGATGCAGCAGGCCAGGGGTGGACTGGGCCACGGTCCCCAGAAATACGGACAGGCTCTCCAACAGGGGAGAAAGCAGGTCAAAAGCCATCAGGCCATATTCTTCGGCAATGGTATGTACGGCAATGGCCAGGGAGGAATCCACCAGGGTGTAAACCAGCAGTCCTTCATCAGCTGTCACGGTAGCCACAGCCTGCTGCAGCTCTTGCTGGTTACCTACTTTGGCCAGACGGACAATACGCACATCATTACTGCCAAATTGGGAAAGCGCCGCACGAACCACACGCTCTGCAGTCTCTCCGGTTGAATCCGAAAGCACATAGATTTTTTTCATGAATGACAGCCCCTGTCCAGACGGGATACTTAATGGTTAATTTCTAATGAAAATTAGTCACCCGCTCTTGTTTTGTCAAGGTTTATTGTTGTCAGCAGGAGCCTGTTCTGTTAGAGATTATGGCTCCTGCGGACTGTTCCGCCACTATCAGCATCCAGGGAGAATTTCAATGGCTGCAACATGGTATCAGGTCACCTGCGAGATCCCGGCCAGGTTCTCCGAGAGCGTGGCAGAGTACCTGTCAGATATTTCAGGCTGCGGAGTCTGCACAGAAAACCGTGACGTTGACAGTTTTTCGACCGACGATATCCCCGATCTGGCAACCGCCAGCATTACCTGCTATTTCATGCTTCCCTGCCAGATTGAACAGCAGATTGCCGCTATCACCGCTTTTCTGGCCGGCCTTCCTGATCTGCCCCCCCTGCCCGCCCCCCAGGTCAGCCTGCTGGGTGAAGAAGACTGGGCCAGCTCCTGGAAAGCACACTTCAAACCGCTTGAAATAGGGCAACGTCTGTTGATCACCCCTTCATGGGAACCGCAACGTCCTGATGACGGACGGGCCGTAATCGTACTTGATCCCGGCATGGCCTTTGGCACCGGCGGCCATGAGACCACCCGGCTCTGCCTGGAGTGTCTTGAATCCCTGCTGGTTCCGGCACCTGACCAGCTTGCAACCATGAAGATCCTGGATCTGGGCACCGGCTCGGGCATTCTGGCAATTGCAGCGGCCAAACTGGGGGTTACACAGGTTGATGCGGTAGACATTGATCCCCAGGCTGTCATTGTAGCTGCGGAGAACTGTCTGCTGAACAAGGTGGACAACCGGATCACCTGCAGCACAACACCGCTTGCCCGGCTTGGCGACGGCTACAGGATCATTCTGGCCAACATCCTGGCCGAAGAACTGGTACGGCTTGCCCCGGAGATCGTCAGCCGGCTTGCTCCCGATGGTGCCCTGATCCTTTCCGGCATTCTGGCTGAACGGGAAGAACTGGTGCGTAACGGCTTTGATCCCTTTCCCCTGACCTTTGTAGCCTCACTGGCAGCCGGCGAATGGCGTTGCCTGCAGTACCGGAGGCAGCCATGAGCGGACGCCGCCGTTTTGTTGTCAGTTCCCGCAGCATCCGTGACGGCTATGCCTCATATGATGGCCCCCTGCACCACCATATGGCACGGGTGCTTCGCCTCAGGTCCGGCGATGAAGTCCTGCTTGTTGATGAACAGGGACGACGTCATCTGGGGGTGATTGACCAGGTCACCCAGGAATGGACCGCAGTCCGTCTGACTGAAACCCTTGAAGCAGCCCTGTTTCCCGATGCTCCGGCCATAACGGTCATTCAGGGACTTCCCAAGGGAGAAAAGATCGAGCTGGTGCTGCAGAAAGGGACCGAACTGGGAGTGAGCGAGTTCTCCATCTTCCGGGCAGACCGTTCTGTTCCCAAACTTGCCGGTGACAAGCTGCAGGCCAGGCTTGAACGCTGGAACCGGATCGTAGTTGAGTCTGCCCGCCAGTCGGAGCGGTTTGATCAGCCCACCGTCGCTTGGCACCCTTCTGCAGCTGCAGCAGCTGCCGGAGCGGCGAATGCAGATCTGAAACTTTTGCTCTGGGAGCGCGGGGTACCATCCCCGCTGCGCGAGATTCTTGAAGGGATGCCCTGTCCTGCACGGATCGCCCTTGCCATCGGCCCCGAAGGGGGATTTGAACCGGGCGAGGCTGAGGCGTTTTCCTTATGGGGGTTTACGCCGGTCACCCTGGGAGAACGGATTCTGCGTACCGAAACCGCTGCACTTGCCATGACCGCAATTGTGCAGTATAAATGGGGCGATATCTAAGCAGTATCAGGAGGTCTCCACAATGAAATGCCCCAAGTGTGGCTATACCAGCTTTGAGAGCTACGATTCCTGCCGCAAATGCTCCGCAGATCTGGTTGAATTCAAACATACTCACGGGCTGGTAGCCCTTGTCCTGCCTCCGTCCCTGCGTGCAAGCATGGCTGCCGGATTGGATAGCGCACAGCCCGACATCGACACCTCGGCAGAAAATGCCGGTGACATGTTCAGCTTTGACCTGCCAACGGACCAACAGGCGGCAGTTAACCCGCCTCCTGCAGCAGCAAGCGACCCGTTCTCGTTTGATGACACCCCGGCGTCCCCCCCTGCCTTCTCCTTTGATACCCCGGCGGTTACACAGCAGGATGATCCCTTTGCAGCGCTGCTGGAAACCGCGCCTAAGCCACAGAATACACCGCAAGCGCCTCCCGAACAGGGGTTTGAAATGAACAGCTTTTCCTGGGACGACACCCCGACCCCAGGCCAGCCGGGAAGCGAACCTGAAGCACCGAAAAAGTCTGAGGAAGATGACTTTAACAGCCTGTTTGGTGATCTTGGCGGTTCCGACAAAAAATAGCGGCGCAAGTAATAAAAACCATTCTCAAAAAAGAGCGGGTTCTCCCGCTCTTTTTCATGGAGCAGCTGTGGCAGTCCCCCACGTAAAAATCCTTTCAGAAACCCTTGCCAACAAGATCGCTGCCGGTGAGGTGGTTGAACGACCCGCCTCAGTGGTAAAAGAGCTGGTGGAGAATGCCCTTGATGCAGGGGCAAGCGACATCCGGCTGGAAATTACTGCCGGTGGACGCCGCCTGATCAGGGTCAGCGACAACGGCCACGGCATGTCCCGCGAAGATGCCCTGCTGGCCCTGGAACGCCACGCCACCAGCAAGATTACCTCTGACGCTGATCTTGAAACCATCCATTCACTGGGATTTCGCGGTGAAGCGTTGCCCTCCATCGCTTCGGTTTCCCGTTTACGCCTGAAGAGCCGTGAATCCGGCAGTCTTGAAGGAACCGAAATCGTGCTTGAAGGGGGAACCGTCCGGTCCGTTGCCGCCTGCGGGATGGCGGTGGGAACCGACCTGACCGTTGAACAGCTCTTCTTTAACACCCCGGCACGGCTTAAGTTTCTGCGCAGCGCCGAGACCGAGGCAGCCCATGTGGGTGATCTGATGGTCAGACTGGCCCTCTCCCGCCCTGATGTTGCCTTCAGCTACTATAATGATGGACGGGAGATCCTGCGGGTCTCACCCGGTGATCTGTTGCAACGGCTGCAGAAATTGACGGCACGGGATGCAGCACTCTTTGCGGTGTCCGGCGAGACCGCTGCTGCAGCCATCAGCGGCTATCTGGCAGCGCCGTCAGCAGCCCGCTCCACCACAGCAGCCATGTTCACCTACATCAATGGCCGTTTTGTCAGGGACAAGCTGGTTCAGCACGCCATTATGCAGGCCTTCCGGCCAATTCTTGAAAAAGGACGCTATCCGCTGCTGGCACTTTTTATCGAGCTGCCCCCCGGTGAGGTGGATGTCAACGTCCATCCCACCAAGCATGAAGTCCGTTTCCGGCGACAGAATCTGGTTCACGACACCATTCAGGGGGTACTGGAAGAGCTGTTGCGGGAATCTCCCTGGCTTAAACGTAGCGAGCTGCCACCTCCTTCTGCAGGGGCGTATGGCCATACGCCCCTGCAACATCACCATGCCGGGGTTCAGCAGGCCCTGGATCGCTTCATGGCCAAACCAGCCTCAGTAACAAACCGGGTGTATGATCCGCCAGCATCATACCAAAAGCCGGAAGCGCCACCTGCCCGGCCTGCATCATCCGGTTATTTCTCCAGCCTGAGTGTGATCGGCCAGTTCAGGTCAGCCTACATCCTCTGTCAGGCGGATGACCGGCTGGTCATCATTGATCAACATGCCGCCTATGAGCGGGTTCGTTTTGAACAGCTGAAAACCGGATTTTCAACAGGCGGAATTGAATCCCAGCGCCTGTTGTTGCCGGATACGCTGGAGCTCTCCTTTGCCGAGGCTGATGCGGTTCGCCGATACCAGACCGTTCTGCAGCCAATGGGGTTTGAACTGGAGGAATTCGGGGGACAAACCTGGCGGATCAACGCCGTGCCCCGGATCGCCTCTGAGCAGAACCATACCGGCCTGCTGCGGGATCTGCTGGCTGAACTGATGCAGCAGGGCAGCAGCGCTTGCTTTGATCTGGTGCGAGATGCACTGCTGGCCCGGGTAGCCTGCCATAGTGTCGTGCGGGGCAGCCATCCTCTTGATCGTCGCCAGATGGAGGCGTTACTGCAGGAGATGGATCGCACCGACTTCTCGGCCCACTGCCCTCATGGACGACCGGTTTCCCACGAAATACCGCTGAAAGAGCTGGAAAAGATCTTCAACCGGCTATGAAACAAAAGGTTCTTGTCATCGCCGGCCCCACCGCTTCCGGTAAATCCGAGCTGGCGCTCCGTCTTGCAGAACAGTTGAACGGCGAAATTATCTGCGCTGATTCCCTGACGGTCTACCGCAGGCTTGCCATCGGCAGCGCCAAACCGACAACGGAACAGCAACAGCGGATCCGCCATCATCTGCTGGATATCCGCGAACCGGATCAGCCGTTCACCGCCTCTGACTTCCGGCTTGCAGCTGCAGAAGCTATCAACGATTGTATCCGCAGGGGCAAACGCCCGGTTCTGGCTGGCGGTACCGGTCTTTACCTGCGCTCTTTGCTGCGTGGGCTGAATGATGCCCCCGGAGAAGATCCGGCCCTGCGTGCAAAGCTGGCAGAACGGGCGAAGCGGGAAGGCGGGGAACTGCTGCTGGCTGAACTGGCTCAGGTTGATCCGGACACTGCCCGGCGTTTGCACCCCAACAACCTGATCAGGATCATCCGTGCACTTGAGGTCTTTCAATGCAGCGGTATCCCTCTCTCGCAATTCCATGCTGAACACCGCTTTTCTGATACACCCTACGATGCCTTGCAGTTCTGTCTTGACCTGCCCCGCAAGGAACTGTACCGGCGGATTGATGACCGGGTTGATACAATGCTTGCAAACGGGCTTGTGGCTGAAGTTGAACTGCTGCTGCAAAGCGGTGTAACCCCTGTGTGCAAGCCATTGCAGGCTATCGGCTACAAAGAGGTAATCAGTCACCTGCGCGGAGAATTTGATCAGGAAGAGATGATCCGCCTGATCAAACGCAACACACGTCACTTTGCCAAACGCCAGCTTACCTGGTTCAGAAGCGAATCTGAACTGCAGTGGGTTGCATATCCGCAAAACTCTGCTACTATTGAATCTGCAGCTGCAACGTTCTTCGCCTGAAGGAGAAATGTATCATGTCCAAAGCCCCTTTTAACATCCAGGATCAATACCTGAACCAATCCCGCAAAGAACATGTGAAAGTTATTGTCCGGATGATGTCCGGTGACACACTTGAGGGGCATATCAAGTCATTTGACAATTTCTCGCTGTTGCTTGATACCGGTGGCGATATTCTGATCTACAAGCATGCCATTGCCACTATCACTTCGGTTGATGGCACCTTCCGCCTGCACCATCACCCGTAATCCCCTACAATGCAGGGACTTCTGATTGAAACGGTCACACCCGGTTCTCCGTCAGATCGATCCGGGCTGCTGCCGGGTGAGCGGTTGCTGGCTATTGACGGCAACCGGCTGCGGGATCTGATCGACTACAGCTGGATGGCAAGTGACGAGGTACAGGAGCTGACGGTCAGCAACCGGACTGGATCTATCCGTACTGTCCTGCTTGAGCCTGAACCGGATGAATCACCAGGGCTTACCTTTGCAGCGCCTGAACCGAAGCGGTGCGGCAACAACTGCATCTTCTGCTTTGTGCATCAGCTGCCCAAAGGGTTACGTCGCCCCCTGTATGTCAAGGATGAGGACTACCGGCTTTCATTTCTGCAAGGCACCTATGTAACCCTCAGCAACTTAAAACCCTCCGAACTGCGCCGGATCAAGGCACAACGGCTTTCCCCGCTCTATATCTCGGTCCACGCAGTTGACCCGGCAACGCGGGAGCTGCTGCTGGGCAAAACCGGCATCCCACCGATTCTGGAACAGCTGAAAGAACTGGCGCAGGCCCGGATAGAGCTGCATACCCAGGTGGTGCTCTGCCCCGGAATCAACGACGGCGACCTGCTGGAGCAGACCGTAGCAGAACTTGCCGCACTCTACCCGTCGGTCCGTTCTCTGGCCGTGGTGCCGGTGGGCTTGACGGAACA
>CAXNJF010000039.1:0-9184 GCA_964202585.1 Trichlorobacter sp.
GAAATTTCTGGAGGCGCTTGCAGCGGCTCAAACGACAGATACAGCTCTCAAGGCATCAATTCTGGCTAACCTTGCCACGCTGTGCGGACATTTTGGTGAGTACGGCGAAGCTGAGAACTATGCGACCCAAGCCTATGACTTGGCAGCAGCCATGCCACGCTCCGTTGAGACCATGAATCTGCTGCTCAAGACAGGCAACGCTCTTCAGCATGTTGCCGGACATCTGCCTGCCAGGTCAAAGCTGGCGGCTGAGGCTGCCCATCGTGCGTTCGGGACTGCGTTACGCTGCGCCGACACATTGAAAGATGAGCAGGCAAAGGGATATGCGCTTGGCTATGACGGGAGGGTCTATGAACAGGCCGGAGAGTTACAGAAAGCCTTTGATCTGACCCGTAAAGCGCTTTTTTCCGCACAACTGTCCGCTTCCCGGGAGCAACTGGCGCTTTGGCAGTGGCAGCTGGCAAGACTGCACGTTGCTTCAGGAAACGGGGAGGCTGCTCTTGCTGCCTACAAACGGGCATTGGCGGAGATCCAGCTGCTGAAACAGTCGGCCCCGTCGCAGTGCAGTGAATGCGCGCTCTCTTTCAAGGATTTTATAGAACCGGTCTACAAAGGGCTGCTTGCCCTTATGTTCAGCAGGGCTGACAAGGTTGATGCTGGCGGCACTCAAAGGTCGCTGTCTGAAATTCGCGATGCCATCGAATCATTTCGTGCAGCAGAACTACAGGACTTTTTCAAAGACGCCTGTGTTACCCCCCGTCAGGATTCCGGGACAGCTTTCACACCACCGCCATCCACCGCTTTTGTCTATTATACGATACTTCCAAAGCAGCTTGAAATACTGGTACACTACCCAACCGGCCTTAAACGGTACACTTCTGCTATTGACTCACGCACACTAACACGGGAAATTGTCCTGTTCCGTAGCAGCCTGAGCCTGAATTTTGACAACTATCTTGCAAATGCCAAACGGCTCTACAATGTCATGCTCGATCCGCTGCAAAAAGATCTGGCTTCAGAAAATATCAAGACGCTGGTGATCGTTCCTGATGGCGCCTTGCGAACCATCCCGGTTGCCGCACTGCATGATGGCAAGGCATTTGTTGTCTCCAGCTATGCAGTGGCCGTTACACAAGGGGTTCAGCTGACTGACACAAGCGCAGTCTCGAAAGATTTCAGAGGGGTGCTCATGGCCGGAATAAGTGAAGGAGTTCTGGACTTCCCGGCACTTCCGAGCGTTACTTCCGAGCTGTCAGGTATAGCAGTGATATTTGACGGCACAACCATTCTCAACAGCGATTTCAAGGTCAATGCGCTCAAGGCAAACATCGAGAAACGACCCTATTCGATTATTCACCTTGCCACCCATGGAGAATTTGCCGGCGATATCAACAACATGTTTATTCTGGCCTATGATGGTCTGGTAAAGTTTGACCAGCTGGACAGATTTATCCGGGTGACAAAATACAAGGAAACACCGCTTGAGCTCTTGACGTTGAGCGCCTGCAAAACTGCCTCCGGTGATGAACGGGCAGCGCTGGGGCTGGCGGGAATAGCAGTAAAGGCCGGAGCAAAGAGCACCATGGCCGCTTTGTGGGAAATTGACGACAAGGCAACATCCGAGCTTATTATTGAGTTCTATCGTCAGCTTAAAGTACCGGGTATTGCGAAATCACAGGCATTGAAGAATGCCCAGGTCAAGCTAATGACGAGCTATTCACATCCCTATTACTGGTCACCATTTTTGCTGGTTGGCAACTGGATGTGAAGCGGAACGTGGTTTGACGGGACAGAAAAATCGATCTGATCGGATATGTGGTGACTATTTGGCGTCAAAAAATCAGGTGGACAGCGATGTCAACGGCCTGCTTTATTGCGGGGCTGCTGCTGTACCCCTTCTGCGAAAAACTGGAGTACCGTGCGTATGACCTGAGAATGAAGGCTGTCAGCGCCTTTTTTCAGCAACCTTATACGCCTCATGTTGTTGTGGTTGCCATTCATGAAAAATCGATTCTTGCAAAAAAACCGTTTGTGTTCTGGTATCCTGAAATCGGTCGTTTTTACAAGTTTATGGGGCAGTTTGGAGCAAAAGCAGTTGGCCTTGATCTTATTCCAGTCCATTCCCTTGAAGAAAAATTTGGCAGTGCTTTTCTTGGGGTTGATCTGTCAGAACAGAAAAATGTTGATGTAGCAACCATGGGAAAAGCTCTTGACCAGCTTCTCCTTGAAGGCCTCATGGAAGCTGCCGCAACATTATCTATAGTGCAGGGAGTATCAGGAGCAACGGTTCCTTTTTATTATGATCTGCTCGCTTTCATGGAACATGCATCACCCGCATCACTGAGACTTCAGCCTGATCATGACACCATTATCAGAAGTCAGCCACGACAGTTTGATAAGGACATGTTGAGTTTTACGGCTGAATTGATCAGGGTTTCAGGTCATCAAGGCTCCTTTCCGGAAAACGTGCCGATCAATTACCGTCTTCTGCCCGGTATTCCGGTGATTGATTTTGAACAGGTGCTATCCGGCAGCGCAGATTCTGCCTTGTTCAAGAACAAAATCGTCATTCTGGGCGTTTTGAGTCCCTTTGATGATGTTCATGAAACGGCTGTCGGTCCGCATCCCGGAATGCTGATCCATGCGACGACACTGGAGACGTTGCTGACCGGGAAGACACTGGTGCATAGCTCAAGCCTGGTTTCTCTGGCGCTGCTGGCAGTTCTGGCCGTAGTATCGTTTCCACTGTCGGTCTCGCGTTCTCCTCTCCGCTCGATCCTTTATCTCACCGCGTTCACAATCCTGTACGTCAGTGTCAACACCAGCCTCTTTGCAAACGGGATTATCATTCCTGTTTTTCCCCATGCCGGTGTACCGCTGATCATGTTCTGTATTCTCTACCCGTACCGCTATGTCATTGAAGAACGTGGAAAACGGAAGCTTTACGAGACGTTCAGCTATTATGTTTCTCCTGAGGTTATTGACCGTCTGGTTACCGGTGATCCGGATCGCCTGATGAAAGGAGAACGCCACAATGTCTGTATCATGTTTCTTGATATACGTGGTTTTACCGCGCTTTCTGAAAAATACGAATCCGAATCCATAGTAGCGATGCTTAATAGTTTCTTTGGTCATGTGACGGAATCAGTCCAGAGCCATAAAGGGTTTGTGAACAAGTTCATTGGCGATGGCATGCTTGCATTTTTTACCGGTGATGATAACTATATTGATGATGCTATTGAGGCCTCAAAGGAGATCTGCCGATTGGTTACAGAGCTGAATGCATCCGGCGCCATGAAACAGTTTATCGGCGATGATACCTTTGCAATCGGCATAGGACTTCATGCAGGCAGTGTTATTCTTGGCAACATCGGATCAAAGCGCAAGATGGACTTTACCGTCATTGGCCGGGCAGTCAATGTTGCCAGCCGTATTGAATCCTTGACCAAGGAGTATTCCCGTTCAATACTGGTGAGCAGTGAAGTGAAGTCCATGGCAGGAAGCGGGGCCGAATTTGAGTCGCTTGGGATGACTCATGTGAAAGGCATTGCAGGTGAGGTTGAAGTTTTTGGGCTACTACAGTGAACGTAAGGAGGACAACACAGATGAATGCACGACTTGTCGGTATCATCAGCGCGATAGTGATTCTTGTGGCTGCAAGTGCGGCTTTTGCCGATGACTGGAGGGTTTTTGGCGCCCACGGTACGGTACAGATAACCCCGAAGGGGGGCAGCCCGGCCATCATCGACAACAGTAAAAGCCCCATGATGAAGGTTCCCGTTGATGCCACCATACAGGTTAAAGGCCAGGGTAAAATAGTCGTGGTTTCGCTCAAGAGCCGCCAGGCCTATGAAATCGGCGGCAATTCAAGCGCGTATGTTGAGGCGAATGCTGTTCGCGCCTTAAGCGGCTCTGTCGTAGCTAAAAGCGGCTTTGTCAAGCCGACGGGGAAGGACGGTAAAATGGGGGGGATTGTCATGCGCAGCATTGGCAGTCAGGGGGGGTGTTTGAAGCTCCTTTCACCGACAAAAACCACCATTATGGGACTTACCCCTGAACTCAGGTGGGAAAATCGCTGCAGCGGATTGTCCAGTATGACGCTGACAATCCTTTCTGATGAGCGGGTTATTCACACAGCCGAAGTTATGGCATTATCCCACTATCGTGTGCCGGAAAATCTTTTAAAACGGGGGAATCGCTATCTTTGGATGGTTGATGGCGGGACGAGCTACGACATGTCCAGCAGCGTGTTCATGGTGGCTTCCGACAAGGAGCGGGAAGAGGTGGTACAACGCATGAAAAAAGCAGAAGCAGCCGCCACCCCTGAAGATCAGCTGGCGTATATCTTTTTCCTGACAGACAAGGGATTTTCCGAAATCGCAAAAGAGGAAATCCGTAAACTCCATTCACTTTTCCCGGATGCTTCTGGTTTGGCAGATTTGCTGTAAAGCCGGGTAGCAGTATGTTACAAAACAGGACATGAGCTTGGCACTTCAGACACCAATGATGCGGCAATACCTTGAAATCAAGGCCCAGCACCCGGAGAGCATCCTGTTCTTCCGTATGGGCGATTTCTATGAGATGTTTCTGGATGATGCCCTGGTCGCTTCGCGCATCCTGGATATCACCCTCACTTCGCGCAACAAGAACAGCGCCGATGAAATTCCGTTCTGCGGAGTGCCGTTCCACTCGGCCCAGCCGTACATTGCCCGGCTGATTGAGGCCGGCCACCGGGTAGCAATCTGCGAACAGGTGGAGGATCCAAAGCAGGCCAAAGGGCTTGTTAAACGTGATGTCGTCCGGGTAGTCACTCCGGCCCTGGTAACCGAAAGCGAGAGCCTGACCCCTGACGAAAACAGCTACCTGCTGGCGCTCTGCCAGAATGGACTCCGTTGGGGCTGCGCCTGGCTGGATCTTTCAACCGGTGAGTTCAAAGCCAGCGAAGAAGAGGGGATTAGCGGGGCAGCCGCAATGCTGGCTTCGGTAGGGCCACGGGAGCTGCTGGTATCGGAACAGTTACGCAAGGAACTGCCGGAGGAGCTGAGCCTGTTGCATGGCGATCGTCCCCGCTCCGGTGTGCCAGACTGGGTATCTGACCATGATTACGCCTCAGGTCTGGTGTGCAATCGATTCGGTATCGCCTCGCCGTCCGCCTTTGGTCTTGATGGGCTGTCTGCTGCGCTGCAGGCAGCAGGGATGGTGCTGCACTACCTGCAGGAAAACCGCCATGCGAGCCTGCCTCACCTGCGGGACATCAGCGTTGTCAGTAAAAATGATTTTCTAGCCCTTGACCCGGCCACCCGTCGTAACCTTGAACTGACCGCCACCATGTCTGACAATAAAAAGTCCGGCTCTTTGCTGGGCTGTCTGGATCGTACCGTAACCGCCATGGGAGCCCGCACCATCAAACAGTGGCTTTCCTATCCGCTTGTGCAGGTGGATCTGATCCGCCAGCGGCTGTCAGCGGTGGAAGAGCTGGTGGAACGTGGGGTGCTGCGCGATCAGCTGATCGGTTTGCTGAAAGGGATACACGATCTGGAGCGGCTGAACGGCAGGATCAGCATGGCCGGTGCCGGTGGTCGAGACCTGCGCGCCCTGCATGATTCGCTGGAACGGATTCCCGGCCTGCGTGAAGCCCTGACCGGAGTGGAATCTTCCCTGCTCTGCAGGTTGCAGGAACAACACGATCCGCTGGACGATCTGCGGGATCTGATCAACAGTGCCATCTCTCCAACACCTCCCTTTTCGCTTCGTGAAGGCGGTATCATTGCAGATGGCTACAACGCTGAACTGGATGAACTGCGGGCGATCAGCAGAGAAGGCAAAGGCTACATTGCACGACTGGAGGCACAGGAGCGGGAGCGCACCGGTATCTCATCGCTCAAGATCCGTTACAACAAGGTTTTTGGCTATTACATCGAGGTAACCAGAACCCACCTGGCCAACGTACCGGCCGACTATATCCGGCGTCAGACCATTGCTACCGGCGAACGCTACATCACTGAAGAGCTGAAGAATTATGAGGAAAAGGTACTGGGGGCTGAAGACCGGATCAGCGACCTGGAATATTCCCTGTTCCAGCAGGTGCGGGAAACCGTGGCTGCCAGCGGAGCCCGGATCAGTCGCACTGCTGCTGCAGTTGCTGTTCTGGATGTACTGGTTTCGATTGCTTTCGTCTCCGTTGAGCGTAACTACTGCAAGCCTCTGGTGGATGACAGCGATATTCTTGAGATAAACGAAGGCCGCCACCCCGTGGTGGAAGCGATGAACCTGGGGGAACGGTTTGTTCCCAACGACACCCGTCTGGATGCAGAATCCAGCCAGATCCTGATGATCACCGGGCCAAACATGGCCGGTAAATCAACCTATATGCGCCAGGTAGCCCTGATCACCCTGATGGCCCAGGTCGGGTGCTTTGTGCCTGCCACCAGCGCAACCATCGGCATAGCAGACCGGATCTTCACCCGGGTTGGCGCCGGTGACAATCTGGCCAAGGGGCAATCCACCTTCATGGTAGAAATGATGGAGACCGCCCATATCCTGCGCACCGCCAGCAGTAGAAGCCTGGTGGTGCTGGATGAAATCGGTCGCGGCACATCCACCTTTGACGGCCTTTCCATTGCCTGGGCCGTGGCCGAGTTCCTGCATGATGACCAGACCTGCCGCCCTCGCACCCTGTTTGCCACCCACTACCATGAACTGGCCGACCTGGCTGCCACCAGAGAACGGATCACCAACCTGACCGTGGCGGTAAAAGAATGGAACGATCAGGTCATCTTCCTGCGGACCATCATCCCCGGAGCCGCTTCACACTCCTACGGCATTCAGGTGGCTCGTCTGGCCGGTATGCCCCGTGTTGTCATCGAGCGGGCAAAAGAGGTGTTAAAAACTCTGGAAGAAGGGGAATTTGAGCAAGGCTCCCCCCGGTTGGCCAAAAGCAGCATCGCTCCACCCAAGAAAGAGACCGCGCAGTTCACGCTGTTTGAACAACAGGGGGATCTGCTGCGGGAACGGTTAAAAAAGCTGAACATAAACACCATGACTCCGCTTGAAGCGTTGAACCTGTTGGAAGAACTGAAACGGATGGTGTGAGGCTGCCATCCAGATACTTCTGAAACCCGGATACGGCTGCCTTCAACCACACCTAGCGGCTTTAAGGGCTGGATCGATATGTTCGGCTGTTCGGCTCTGGTTTCGGCTTCGTTCACGGGTTATTGATACTTTTTAGAAACCAAATTCATTTGAAAAGAATACCAGCAGAGCACTTACTTTCCTCTTGTCAACGTAGTTTGAACAACAGCTTGAAGCTTCGCCCCAGAGTGAACCACCTTTGCGGATGGTTCCGCTGCCTTCTATACTCCCGATGATACTCCCTGATTTTCTAAATGTTCCACCTGACTCTATTTGCCCTACAATGCTGCCATTTTTTCTGATAGTGCCAGAAGAATCAATCTCTCCGACAATAGAACCATTTTTCCTGACTGTGCCGTCTCCGGAAAACTGACCTACGATGGAGCCATTTATTCGTAGTGCTCCATCAGGGGAAATGGTGGCCCAGATCATGCCACCTTTGCGTATGGTCATTTCTGAAGTGGCTGCAGCTGTTTTTGCAGATGATGAAGGTTTGGCTTTCTTCTGTATGGCAGCCGAGCTACTTTTTATTCTGCTGGTATCAACCCACTCATTCCATGAATCATCATAACCTTCGTAGTGTATAAAATACTTTCCATCTTCAACTTTCAACACGGTTGCCGGATACCAACTCCCCTTCCATTCAACCTCAACGTTGGCTCCTGGAGATGTGGCAAAAGCAAGGGAAAAAGAAAGTAAAATGACGATTACCAGCAGCATGAGATGTTTCATTGACAAGCCTCCTTTTTTGATGTTGATGCTCACACTATCAGACTCTCAAAGTGCCCACTTCACCCCAACCTTCCGCAGGCCCGTAACCTTTTTCCGTTACATAAGACGGATGGTTTTGACTCCGTTTAGGCCACCACTACTACTACATAAATTTCCTCGGCAGCCAGTATGACGGATGCCACTTTTGATGCATAACTGCCAGAATGATAATCTCGTCAGGGTCAACACGATACAGCAATGAATAGGGAAATCGGTGGATTAATCGCCTTCTGATGCAATATCCTGAAGGCAATTTCGATCTTCGCCAGAAAGTCTGCACCCAGACCATGCTTCAGCCGTCTCCCTTTCATGGATCTGCAAGTCTTTGACTTCCTTAACAGTCATGCCTGTAACTGGTTCTTTTGTCATGGCTGGCAGCAGTCTCCGTCTAAAGTACCAGCCATAAGGAGTCTGAAGCAAAAGTCCATAAAAAAGCCTCCGGTGTACCGGTACAGTGTACCAGTACATACTCGGAGGCTAACTAACTTGATAATATACTAATAATATCAAGATGCTACGGGTGAATTGGTGGAGGCGGTCGGAGGGGAAGACGGAAATTCGAACCACCATAAACACCATATAAATTATTGAGCCTGTTGAGTAATTTCGCGTCCGACACTGAACTCTACAGTGCAGTATACCGGATATTGTACCGTTCAGTATACCCAACAGGTGTACAGCAAATACAGTCAATAATTCGGTATAGTTGCAAAGAGTGCGGGTTGAATCCAAAAACAGGAGGCACATTCGGGAATATAACAAGAGTCAAGCAACGGATATTGTCAGTTGCTTCCCAAGAGCATTAGCAAGCTTTAACGACGGTTAAACGTTTCAGCTCACCGGAAAGCTCAACCAGCTGTATTGGCTTGGAAATGTAGCCATCAAAACCGCTGGCAAGAAACCGTTCACGGTCTCCCTGCAACGCATGGGCTGTCAGGGCGATGACCGGAATGTGTCCACCCATTTTCAGTTCCTGTTCCCGAATAGTTGCGGTTGCCTGGCAGCCGTCCATTACCGGCATTGAAATATCCATCAAGATGCAGTCAAAGGCTGAGGCATGCCATCGGTCAATAGCCTCTTTACCGTTCATGACAACTTCCGCTGAATGTCCAATCCTTTTCAGCATGGCAACAAGCGTATCAGCATTCAGCTTATTGTCGTCTGCAACCAGTATCCTGAGACTCTTCGGGGTAAGACCCAAACTACCGGCCGGATCATCATGTTGCTCAACTGACTGTTTGTTTTGAGCCACACCAAAAGTCAGTTCCACATAAAAGCTGCT
>CAXNJF010000040.1:0-9174 GCA_964202585.1 Trichlorobacter sp.
ATCGTATCGTTTTGAGAATAACGGGCTGAAAGCCAGTTGCCATCCTTGATGTAAATGGTGCCGGCATCGCAACCGGTAAAGCGCCGTGCTTCGGAGAGGATCTTTTCCAGCAGAAAATCAATGTCCTTGATCTGGGAGATATCCAGACCAAAATTTAAAAGCTGCTGTAATGTCTCATTATAATTTTTCATAGATGACCTCCACCTGCGTAAGCTTCTGTTTCATTGTAGCTTAAGATAGTGGATTGGCAAGGTTCATTTCAGGATAAATTTTGATTGCTGCAGTGGTCAGGATGCACTACGATAAGCTACTTTTTGTGGAGGTTGTGCAGTTATGGGATTTCTCTCCAACCTGTTCCTTTCCGTTATCCTTCTTTGTTTTGTGTCTGTCGCTGCTGCAGATCAACGCAATGATCCCCGCGAACAGGCCATGTCAGATATCCTTGATGTCTGGCGGAATGGCCGTTTTGAGCAGTTGTATGATTCTCTTTCACATCGGTCCGGGATGACCCGTGAACGGTTTGCTGACCTGATGCGCACTACCGCAACCCGTCCGGCCTGTTGTCACCAGAAATTGAACGATTTCAGGCTGATCAGTGAAAAGCGGACCACAGCCAAGGTGTATGCAAAGCTGGGGATGGAAGGCGGTCCCGGTGTTGACAGCAGCCAGAGCCGTGAATTTACGATGGATCATGAAGAGGGACGCTGGAAGATGCGGATGACTGATATCAAGGCGCTTGCCGGGCAAAGCGGCAAGAAGAAAATGAAACGCTAGCTGCCGGAAGGATCCTCAATGACTGACCAAACCGAAACCCTTCAATCGACACCGCTGAATCAGTATCACCGCGCTCTGGGCGCCTTGATGGCTCCTTTTGGCGGCTGGGATATGCCGATCCAGTATGAGGGGATCATTGCCGAGCACCGCTGGTGCCGTGAGCAGGCTGCCCTTTTTGATATCTGCCACATGGGGGAGTTTCTCTTTACAGGGGACTTTGTGGCAGGCGGGCTGGAAGACCTGTTTACCTTTCCGGTGACCGCTATCCCGATCGGGCGCTCAAAATATGGTTTTCTGTTGAACGAGCAGGGGGGGATCATTGATGATCTGATCGTATTCCGGCTTGCTGATGATCAGGCGATGATCGTGGTGAATGCCGCCACTGCCCCTCATGACTTCAGTGTCATGCAGTCAAGGTTGAAGGGGGGGCAGTTTCGCGATATAACCGCAGAAACGGCCAAGCTTGACCTGCAGGGGCCACGTTCCCGCGAGGTGCTGGTAGACCTGCTTGGCGGCTGGGTGGCTGAAATCCCTTATTTCCGTTTTGTGCAGCAGTCTGTACTGGGTGCTCCGGCCATTGTCAGCCGTACCGGCTATACCGGTGAACTGGGCTACGAGATCTTTCTGCCTGCGGAGAAGGTGGGGGAGCTGTGGGAGAAACTTCTGGCTGATGATCGGGTGAAACCGGCCGGTCTGGGAGCACGTGATGTCTTGCGGATGGAGGTGGGCTATTCGCTCTACGGCAGTGATATTGACAGCACAACGACTCCGCTTGAGGCTGATCTGGCTGCCTTTGTGAATCTGAACAAACAGTTTGTGGGTAAGACGGCTTTGCTGCAACAGAATGAACAACCTTTGGGGCGGATCAAGATTGCCTTCAGGGTAAGTTCCCGTCGTACTCCCCGCCATGGTTTTTGCATCTTTGATGGCGAGCGGAAGATCGGTGAAGTGACCAGCGGGGTGTTTTCCCCCATGCTGGCCTGCGGCATCGGTCTGGGCTATGTCGAGCCCGGCTGTGCCACCCTGGGTACCAGTCTCATCATCAAACAGGACCGGGCTGTAATGGAGGCAACGGTCTGTAATCTGCCGTTTTATGATCAGGGATCATTGCGTAGCTAAAACGATCAGTTGAAAGGGGTCTGTAATGAAACGTACTGTCATAGCTGTTGTGGGAGCCATGTTGTTACTGCCGTCAGGGGTCTTTGCCGCAGATGGTATCCGGGATGGGTACTGGGAAATTACCTCGCAGTCCGAAATGCCCGGTATGCCGATGAAGATCCCGGCTACTACCGTCAAACATTGCTACACCAAAGAGGATGTCAAGGATCAGAAGAAGGTGATCGCCCGCGATAAAAACTGCACTCTGACCGATTACAAGGTTGTCGGCAACAAGGTGACCTGGGCCATGAAGTGTACCGGACAGAGTGCTGGCACCTTTAGCGGCGAGACCGTCTTTAGTACTGATTCATATGCATCAACCATGAAGATGAAGGCTCAGGGCCAGAATATGACGGTAAAAGTTAAGGGTAAGCGGATCGGTGAGTGTCCGAAAAAATAGTTTGTTTCTGCTTTACTTAAATAGAACATGTGAAGGGGCGAAAAAAATGGCTGAGATCTATTTTACCAAAGAACATGAGTGGGTCAAGGTAAGCGGTACCAGTGCCGTCTGCGGCATCAGTGACCATGCCGCTCACGAGCTGGGCGATGTGACGTTTGTTGAACTGCCTGCAATCGGCAAGACGGTTAAACAGGGCGAAGTAATGGCGGCCATTGAGTCGGTCAGGGCTGCCAGTGATATCTACGCCCCGGTTTCCGGCACGGTTGTCAAGGTGAACGGTGAGCTGGAGGATGCTCCCGAGCAGGTGAACGAGTCAGCCGAAGAGGCTGCCTGGATGGCTGAGCTGGAGCTTGGTGATCCCGCCGAACTGACCTCCCTGATGAATAAAGAGCAGTATGAGGCATACCTGAAAACCCTGTAGGGAGAGGTTATGAACACCAGTCACTATTGCCCCCATACTCCGGAAGAGATTCAGGAGATGCTGGCCGCCATCGGTGTATCCAGTGTAGAGGAGCTGTTTGCTCCGATTCCGGCTGAGTTGCGTTGCAGCACCTTTAACCTGCCGGCCGGTATGTCTGAATTTGAGACCTTTGACAAACTGCAGGCGGTTGCGGCTGATAACCGCAGAAATCTGTCACTGTTTGTGGGGGGGGGATTTTACGACCATATCATTCCGGCAGCGGTGGATCATCTCTCCGGTCGTGCCGAGTTTTACACCGCCTACACCCCCTACCAGCCGGAATGCTCACAAGGGACGTTACAGGCGCTGTTTGAGTACCAGACTGCCATCTGTCGTTTGACCGGCCTGGATGTCAGCAATGCCTCGCTGTATGACGGCGCCACTGCCCTGGCAGAAGCTGCCCTGATGGCGATGCGGGTCACCAACCGCTCAAAGATCGTGGTGGATGGTTGTGTCTCGCCTATTGCCCGGCAGGTTCTGGCCACCTATCTCTCCCATCATGATGCTGAACTGGTTGAGCTGGCCCCGCTGGACGGCCTGCTGAACCGGGATGAGCTGGCGCAGCAGCTTGATGCTGAAACCGCTGCGGTGCTGGTGCAGTATCCCAACGTGTTTGGCTGTGTTGAGGATTTCTCACGTCTGGCTGATCAGGCCCATGCTGCCGGCGCGTTGCTGGTAACGGCGGTCTATCCGGTTGCCCTGGGGATTTTGAAGTCACCAGGTGAGCTGGGGGCTGATATTGCGGTGGGGGATGGTCAATCGCTGGGTAATCCGCTTTCTTTTGGCGGACCATCCTTTGGCTTTATTGCTGCAAAGAAAGCTCACATCCGCAACATGCCGGGCAGGATCGTCGGCGAGACGCTGGATAAAAACGGCAAGCGCGGCTTTGTATTAACTCTGCAGGCCCGTGAACAGCATATCAAGCGGCACAAGGCAACCTCCAACATCTGCAGTAACCAGTCGCTCTGCGCCCTGCGCGGGCTGATTTTCCTGTCTGCCATCGGTAAGCAGGGGCTGGCTGATCTGGCAACCTTAAACCATGACAAGGCCGAGTACACCAAGGCCCGTCTGGCTGAACTGCCCGGTGTTACGGTACTGCAGACCGCTGCCAGCTTCAACGAGTTTACCATCAGCCTGCCGAAGCCGGCAGACGGAGTGGTTGCAGCCCTGCTGGAAAAAGATATCGCTGCCGGTATGCCGTTGGGTCAGTTCTATGCCGGATCGGAAAACCTGCTGGTGGTAACGGTAACCGAGAAGCGCAGCAAAAAAGAGATTGACCGGTTGGCAGATGCGCTGAAGTCAGCGCTTGAGGATGTTCGGTTCTAAGGTATGTCAACCCAGCGCGAAATCATAGCCAGGATGACGGTTGAGCAGAAGCTGAACGTTTCAATGGCGTTATTTCATTCTGCCTGGCAGCTCAAGTATGCCGCAATCCGGCAGTTTCATTCTGAATTGTCCGATGATGAAGTCCGCAGGAAGGTGAAGGAGGCTTTTTTATATGCTGAAACCTGATCTGCAAGAGGAGAAAATATATGCAGCTGATCTATGAAAAATCGGTCTCCGGCCGTTGCGGGGTGATGCTGCCAGCCTCTGATGTGCCTGCTGCCAGCGGATTGCCGAACCATCTGCTGCGCTCGGAATCGGCTGGTCTGCCGGAACTGTCCGAGCTGGATCTGGTGCGGCATTTTACCAATCTGTCCCGCCTTAATTTTTCGGTGGATACCAATTTCTATCCCTTGGGCTCCTGTACCATGAAATACAACGCCAAGGTGCTGGAAAATGCGGCCAACCTGTTTGGTCCCTTGCACCCGTTAACCCCCTTTCTGCCTGGAGGTGATGCTCTTTGCCAGGGAGCCTTGGGGCTGTTGTATGATCTGGCGCAGATGCTGGCCGACATCACCGGCATGGATGAAGTTACCACCCAGCCGCTGGCCGGCGCCCACGGCGAGATGACCGGTATGCTGCTGATTGCCGCCTACCACAAGGCAAGGGGCAATAAGAAGAAATACGTGGTGGTGCCGGACTCATCCCACGGTACCAACCCTGCCTCGGCTGCCATGGTAGGGTATGAGATCATCACCATCCCCACTGCTCCGTACGGTGATATGGATCTTGAGCTGTTCAAGCAGGCTATGAACGGTGAGGTGGCAGCGGTGATGATGACCTGCCCCAACACCCTGGGCCTGTTCAATCCCTACATCAAGGAAATAGCCGACAGTGCCCACGCTCACGATGCACTGATGTACTATGACGGTGCCAACCTGAACGCGATCATGGGCAAAGTCCGGCCCGGTGATCTGGGGTTTGACGTGGTACACGTCAATCTGCACAAAACCTTTGGTACCCCCCACGGAGGCGGCGGTCCCGGCTCCGGCCCGGTTGGTGTCAAAAAGAGCCTGATCCCGTTTCTGCCGATGCCCCGCATTATTCATGAAGAGGAGAGCGGGAAGCTGCAGATTCAGACTGACAACCTCTTAAGCATCGGTCGTACCGCCAACTTCTTTGGCAACTTCGGGGTAATGGTCAAGGCTTATACCTACATGATCATGCTGGGGCGTGAAGGACTGATTCAGGTTTCCGAACAGGCGGTACTGAATGCCAACTACATCAAGGAAAAACTGAAAGACTGGTTTGATCTGCCCTACAGTCAGACCTGCATGCATGAGGTGGTCTTCTCAGCCTCAAAGCAGCTGACCCACGGCGTCCATGCCATTGATATTGCCAAGTTCCTGATCGACAAGGGCTACCATCCTCCCACGGTCTACTTTCCGTTGATTGTGAAAGAGGCGATCATGATCGAGCCGACCGAGACCGAGAGCAAGGCCACCATGGATGCCTTTATCGCGGTGATGATCGAGGCGGCAAAACAGGCAGAAAATGACCCTGATTCCTTTGCAGCCATGCCGGTCACCATGCCGGTGACCCGACTGGATGAAACCAGGGCGGCGCGGAGCCAGACGGTTTGTTATATCGGTTGATGAGGTGATTGAAAACAATGCAGATTAATCAGGTGAACATATCGTACCAGTCGGCTGAAGACCGGCTGCTGATGCGGATCAACACACGTGATGCCGCCGAGATCCGTTTATGGCTGACCCGTGCGGTTGTCGCACGTATGCTGACGGGACTGTCACAATCGGAAGAGCAGCTGATGGGCCATGAGGCCAGGACGACAGTGAATCCCCTGCTGCACCTGGCCATTGAGCAGTTCGACCGGGAAGCATCAATGACGGAAAACTACGTTACAACACAGTTCACAGCAACTGCGTCCCGCTATCCACTGGGACAGCAACCGTTGCTGGTAGTCCGGCTTGATGCCAAGACCAAGGCAGATCACGTCTCGTTCAGTTTTTCGCTGTCCAGCAATCAGGTGATCACCCTCAACCTTACCTCCGCGATGGTGGCGAGCATCACCAGGCTGCTGCACGAGGCACTTAAAAACGTTGACTGGAATCTGCCGTATTTTGCCATGAAACGTCCGATTATCAGCGTTCCCCCGTCTGAAACAGTGCATTAATGAAGGCTTGCTGGCGCCTGATTGATAGCGGTTCCTGCTCTGGCGCGGAGAACATGGCGATTGATGAGGCGCTTTTTCGTTGTTTTGATCCGGCTGTATCCCCGCCGGTGTTACGACTTTACGGATGGCAGCCACCGGCTTTATCGCTGGGGCGGTTCCAGAAGGCACGGGACGATCTTGATCTTGACCGCTGTCTGGCCGACAAGTTGACCGTACTGCGCAGAATTACCGGTGGCGGGGTCATTTACCACGCCGATGAACTGACCTACAGCCTGGTTTGTTCTCCCCGTCAGTTCCCTTCTGCAAGTTCTGTCAAAGATTCTTTCCGGGTGCTTACCTCTTTTTTGCTTGGGTTCTATCGTGCATTGGGACTTCCAGCAGGCTATGCTGTTGATCAGGCGTCCCCCGGCGTCCGGTTGGGGGAGCGGACACCACTCTGCTTTGCCGGTAAAGAGAGCTACGATATTCTGGTGCATGGCCGCAAAATAGGCGGTAATGCCCAGCGCCGCTCGCGGGAGATCATCTTTCAGCATGGGTCAATTCCGCTTCATGACCGGCTGTCAGAGGGGCTGCACTATCTGAAGTTGAAGCCGCAGGGGGTGGAGCAGACAACATCCTGCCTGTCTGCCGAAAGGGTCACGGTCATTCCTGAGACACTGAAGCGGCTGCTGACGCACCAGTTTGAAAAACAGCTGGTAACGGAGCTGCATCCGGGCGCACTGACAGATCAGGAACAGGCCTTGTCAGAAAAGTTGGCGAAAGAAAAATACCGCAACGATCTTTGGAATCTGAAAGGTGAAGAACCATGAAGATACCGCGCAAGCCGGAGTGGCTGCGTAAAAAAGTGTCTGCAGGAGAACAGGCGGCCATGCGGGGATTGCTGTCCGAGCTGCAATTGAACACGGTCTGTCAACAGGCGCTCTGCCCCAATATCTCTGAATGTTTTGGTTGTGGTCAGGCAACCTTCCTGATTCTGGGCACGGACTGCACCCGTCAATGCAGCTTCTGCAATGTTGAAAAAAAGCTCCAGCCGCTAGCGCCGGATACTGATGAACCGAAACGGGTTGCAGAAGCGGTGGTGCGCTTGAAACTTTCCCACGTGGTGATTACCAGCCCAACCCGCGATGACCTGGCTGATGGCGGCGCTGCCCACTATGCTGCAACTGTAACCGCTATCCGTGAACGCTCATCAACCACGGCGATTGAGCTGCTGATACCGGACTTTGCCGGTCAACCGGAACCACTGGCGATTGTGTTAGCTTCCCGCCCGGACATTTTGGCCCATAACCTTGAGACCGTCCCTCGTCTGTACGCAGTGCGTAAAGGAGCTGATTACAACCGTTCACTTGCCGTGCTTGAACAGGCAGCTTTGCTTGATGCAACTATTCCTGCAAAATCAGGTATTATGCTGGGGCTGGGGGAGCAGCTTGATGAAGTTGTAGCGGTAATGAACGACTTGAGGGGGGTTGATTGCAGCTACTTGAGTTTGGGACAGTATCTGGCCCCCAGCAGACGACATCAGCCGGTGGTAGAATATCTTGAGCCGCAACGGTTTGCAGAATTGCGTGAAAAGGCTCTTGCACTTGGGTTCCGCCATGTGGAGAGTGGACCCTATGTACGCAGCTCTTACCATGCTGCAAACTATGTATAAATAAAAAAAGGCCGACGTACGTCGGCCTTCCAAGCTGTTATGTTTACATTCAATCAGGCGTAAGTCGAAAATCCCTGACCGGAGCTTTGTGCCGGTTGCGGTGCCTGCTTGGAATTCTGTGCAAGCATATTGGCAACCTGGTCCTGAGACTGTGCGTTCTGCTTGATCATTGATGCTGACAGCGCCTGTTGAGTCTGTGACGACTTCATGATGCTTGCGGTACCTGCTACTGAGCTGACGTCCATGATGACACCTCCTCCCTAGAATGATTTTATTATTCCACTCTGACTGAAAGAAAGCAATTGATTTTTTACTGACATGGTGTGGTTCCTTTTCAAGTGGAAAACATCTGGTATACTTTGACCCAAATCCTGGATCGTATCAAGGGAGGCAGCAGTGAAAATTGAATGGTGGTACTGGGTTCTGGCAGGGTTTTGTTTGATCGGACTTGAGTTGGTAATCCCCTCATTCACCATTATCTGGTTTGGACTGGGGGCCTTGCTGGTTGGATTACTGGTGGCGATTGTGCCGGCGCTTCCGGACTGGCTGCAGGTGCTGCTCTGGGCTGTAGCATCAATCGCCTTTACCCTGCTGTGGTTCAAATATCTCAAGCCCAAGGGAGACCGGACCCATGCCGGACTTTCCAAGGAAGGGATCGTTGGCGAATCCGGCATTATCATCCGTGGTACCAGTGATAACTTTGGCAAAGGGACGGTCCGCTTTCGGATTTCAATTCTGGGAGCAGATGAGTGGACCTGTTTTGCTGATCAGATACTCAAGGTGGGTGATACGGTAGAAGTTGAGGATATTGAAGGTCAGATTCTGAAAGTACGCAAGATCTAGGAGGATATCATGCCAGCCTTATTCGTTGTAGTGGTTCTGCTTGTTGTTGTTGCTGCCACCCTGTTTGCCGGAGTAAAGACGGTGCCTCAGGGGCAGGAATGGGTTGTTGAGCGTCTGGGCAAATACTATTCCACGTTAAAGCCGGGGCTTAACTTCATTATTCCCTACATAGACACGGTTTCCTACCGGGTCTCAACCAAGGGGGATGTGTTGTCTGTTGGCGCGCAGGAGGTAATCACCAAGGACAATGCCGTGATCATCACCAACGCCATCGCCTTTATCAAGGTGACTGATCCTACCCGGGCCGTGTATGAAATTCAGAACTATGAGTATGCCATCCAGAATCTGGTTATGACCTCTTTGCGGGCCAT
>CAXNJF010000041.1:0-9049 GCA_964202585.1 Trichlorobacter sp.
CTCGCCGGCAGTCCTTGACACTGACTCCGGTCATTGGTAATGTTCCTTGTCTTCGCAGGCTTTGATCATCCTGACCACGATACGGTTTTCGTTGTTCGACGGGAAGGCGACCGGGCCGGCGCAGGATCCTCGATTGTGGGGGGCCCATCGGTTCTGGGGGATTAGCTCAGTTGGGAGAGCGCTTGAATGGCATTCAAGAGGTCAGCGGTTCGATCCCGCTCAGCTCCACCATAGTAATGGAAAAGCCGGCGAGAGCCGGCTTTTGACATAGGGCTGTGGTGGTCATGGTGAAGCGGTTAACACTTACGACTGTGACTCGTACATACGAGGGTTCGATCCCCTCTGGCCACCCCAAATAATACAAGGAGTTACGTTAATTCGTAGCTCCTTTTGTTTTTACTGACTGAAAAGAACGTTACAAGGGCATTCCATGCGTTACAAGTCAGGCAACATCCTGACTATTCTTGGAAATAAGTAAATTTCAGGGTTCACTCATCTTGACACAATTAAATGCGGGTTACTTTGGTGAGACTCAGATATATCCTTAGACGTTCTTGACTTACGTGCTGTGCTGTACTAACGTCTAAAAAATTTATCACTATCGAGGTAGCGAAGCCATGCCGCTTGAAAACCTTCCTGAAGGATTAACATTTGATGATGTTTTGCTTGTACCTGCTCACTCCCTTGTTCTGCCCCGTGATGTAAATCTGTCCACTCGCCTGTCTAGAAACATTCCACTTAATATTCCACTGGTCAGTGCTGCCATGGATACGGTTACCGAATCCCGCGCCGCCATTGCCATGGCTCGCGAAGGCGGTATCGGGATCATCCACAAGAACTTTACTATTGCAGAACAGGCCCATGAAGTGGACAAGGTAAAAAAGAGTGAATCCGGGATGATCCTTGATCCGATCACCATGCGTCCTACCCAGAAGATCCGTGAGGCGCTTGAGATGATGGCCAGATACCGCATCTCCGGGGTACCGATCACCAAGGCTAATGGAAAACTGGTGGGGATTCTGACCAACCGTGACCTGCGCTTTGAAACCGATTACGACCAGCTGATTTCAGCCTGCATGACCAGGAAAAATCTGGTGACCGTGCCGGTAGGTACTACGCTTGAGCAGGCCAAGGAACACCTGAAACATACCAGAGTAGAAAAACTGCTGGTGGTGGATGATGCCCGCTTTCTAAAAGGGCTGATCACTATCAAAGATATTGAAAAGGTTAAAAAATATCCACATTCCTGTAAAGACAATCTTGGACGTTTGCGGGTTGGCGCTGCTGTTGGCCCCACTGCCGACATGGAAGCCCGTATGGAGGCTCTGATCAAGGCTGGTGTGGATGTGATTGTGATCGATACCGCACACGGTCACTCCCAGGGAGTGATTGATGCCGTGAGCCGGGCTAAGGCAACTTTTTCCGGAGTGGAAATTATTGCCGGCAATATTGCCACTGCAGAGGCTGCGGCGGCATTGATCAAGGCCGGAGCTGACGGTATCAAGGTCGGTATCGGTCCTGGCTCCATCTGCACGACCAGGGTTGTGGCAGGGGTAGGGGTGCCGCAAATTACCGCCATTATGGACTGTGCCCGTGTTGCTCACCAACATGGCATTCCGGTGATTGCCGATGGTGGCATCAAGTTTTCCGGAGACCTGCCCAAGGCGGTTACAGCCGGGGCAGACGTAGTCATGATCGGGTCACTGTTTGCCGGTACCGAGGAATCCCCCGGTGATACGGTGCTGTATCAGGGCAGAACGTACAAGAGTTACCGTGGCATGGGTTCCATCGGCGCCATGAAGGAAGGCAGCAAGGATCGCTACTTCCAGTCTGATGTAGGGGATGATGTCAAGCTGGTTCCGGAAGGGATTGAAGGGATGGTGCCGCTGCGCGGACCTCTCTCGGCCAATATCCATCAGCTGATGGGGGGCTTGCGGTCCGGTATGGGCTACACCGGCTGTGCAACCATCAAGGAGCTGCAGGATAATGGCCGCTTTATCCGTATTACCGGCGCCGGCCTGAAGGAATCACATGTTCACGATGTCACCATTACCAAAGAAGCCCCGAATTATCGGGCAAGTTAAGGATACTGATTCCATGAGTTCTACCGATATTCACAGCCAGAAGATCCTGATTCTTGATTTTGGTTCCCAAGTGACGCAACTGATTGCCCGCCGTATCCGGGAGCAGTCGGTGTACTGCGAGATCCACCCCTATAACATGAGTCTTGAGAAGATCAAGGTATTTGCCCCGCAGGGAATCATCCTTTCCGGTGGTCCCAGCAGCGTTTATGATGCCGATGCGCCCCATTCAGATGCCGGCGTGTATGATCTGGGGGTGCCGGTGCTGGGTATCTGCTACGGTATGCAGCTGATGACCAGCCAGCTGGGCGGCAAAGTGGAACGCTCTGACAAACGGGAATTTGGCCGCGCAGCCATGATCATTGATGATACCTCAGATCTCTTTGCCGGCCTTTTCGGTAAGGAGGAGGTCTGGATGTCCCATGGTGACAAGATTGAGCAGATGCCCAGGGGGTTCTGTTCCATTGCTCACACGAACAACACCCCTGCAGCGGCCATGAAGGATGAAAAGCGGCGTTTTTATGCGGTGCAGTTTCATCCTGAGGTGGTTCACACCCCAAAAGGGGCTGAGATGCTGGGTAATTTCGTCTTTGCTGTCTGCGGCTGCCAACCGGTCTGGACCATGGCCAACTTTATCGAAACAGAAATCGCCTCTATCCGTGAAAAAGTCGGCAAGGGCAAAGTAATCTGTGCCCTTTCAGGTGGTGTGGATTCCTCCGTTGTTGCCGTGCTGATCCACAAGGCTATCGGCGATCAACTGCAGTGCATTTTCGTTAACAACGGGCTGCTCCGCAAAGGTGAAGCAGAGAAGGTGGTCAACCTCTTTACCCGGCATTTCAAAATCAATCTTGACTATGTTGAAGCATCTGACCGCTTCCTGGACAAGTTGAAGGGGATCACTGACCCGGAACAGAAGCGGAAGATCATCGGAAACGAGTTTATCTTTCTGTTTGAGGATGAGTCCAAAAAAATGGGCACTGTTGAATGGCTGGCCCAGGGCACACTCTACCCGGATGTAATCGAATCGGTTTCAACCAAAGGACCATCAGCGGTGATCAAGAGTCACCACAATGTTGGCGGACTGCCTGACCGGATGCAGATGAAGTTGCTGGAGCCGGTACGTGAGCTGTTTAAGGATGAGGTCCGTCTGCTGGGTAAAGAACTGGGACTGCCTGATGAGGTGATTCATCGTCAGCCGTTCCCGGGTCCCGGATTGGCAATCCGCTGCATTGGCGAAATTACCCCTGACCGGCTTGAGATCCTGCGGGAATCAGATGCGATTGTACTGGATGAGATCCGCAAGGCCGGGTTGTACCGTGAGATATGGCAGTCCTTTGCAGTACTGCTGCCGGTGCGCTCGGTGGGCGTCATGGGAGATGCCCGTACCTATGACTACACCATCGCCCTGCGGGCCGTTAATTCACTGGACGGCATGACTGCTGATTGGGTCAAGCTGCCTTATGAACTGATGGGAAGTATCTCTTCCCGGATTATTAATGAGGTTAAAGGGGTTAACCGGGTAGTGTACGATATTTCACAAAAACCACCGGCAACCATCGAATGGGAGTAATTCCAGTGAAAACAGCAGGAGTACACGAGAGAACGATCATGCATAGAGCAGTGATGGTTGCAGTTACTGTTATCTGCTGTGTTTTTATGACATCTCCCGCTGTTTTTGCCAAAACGCTCATCCTTGAGGGAAACCTTAACGGCTCAATAGCGATGCATCAGACCATTGAATTTGCAGTAACAAAAGGAACCGTCTCCAGCTTTTCCTTCAAATTTGCCTTGCCTGCTACTTTTGCAAGCAGGACTGTCAGCCAGGGGATTGATGGTCTTGACATAGTTCTTTCCCCGCAGCCAAGCAGTTCAACGGTTGAATCAGACAAGTTTGGCAACCGGTTTCAGCGGGTAACCTGGAACAGCGTCAACAATGATATCCGGGTTCATCTCAACTATACTGCCAACATCCGTTCACAGCTGTCTGCCCTTGAAAGCAAGGCGCCGTTTCCGCTTGGTAATGTTGTCAGCACGGAATCACTCTTTCTGCAACATACCGAGATGGTTCAGCGTGACTCAGAGATACAATCCCTTGCCCGCCAACTGACCAGCAGTGCCAAAAACGAGTACGAAGCGGTTTCTGCGGTGATTAACTGGGTTACTGACAACATTAAATATACCTTTAACCCCCCGCAATACGATGCCTCGTATACCTTGTCCACCAAAAGCGGTAACTGCCAGAATTTTGCCCACCTTTCCATTGCACTGTTGCGTAGCGTTGGGATTCCGGCACGGATTGTGGGCGGGATAACCTTGAAAGAGTCGTGGAAGGTACCGATTGATGCAAAGAATTTCATTGTGCAAAGCATGGGGCAGGGGGGGCATGCCTGGCTGGAGGTTTACTTTCCTGATTTAGGGTGGCTGCCCTATGATCCACAACAGTCGCGACAGTTTACTTCAACCCGTCATATCAAGCAGACCCACGGGCTTGATTCACGGGACGTTAATGATACCTGGAAGGGTGGACCGTATCTGCCGGCCTATACCGAGTTGATTGAAGGCCGCTATACCACAGATGATATCAAGCTGAAGATGAAGCGGTATGTCAGTTCACCACGTCCTTACATTCTGAGTAATGCGGTTACCGCTTCATCAGGAACTCCCCTGCCAGAGATTGCTGATGGTGGCTTGACCGTGCCGCCGTCATCCAGGCCATCACCCCGTCCGGAACCTAAAAAAGATGTGGTTTTAGCCAGGCCGGCACTGCCTCAAGTATCTGATCCAAGCCCTGCCGAGCCAAGGTTTACCAATGATGACCTGTTGTTCCCGCCCCGGACTGATGATGATCTGCTGAAACCGACAAAACCGGCAACGTCTGAACAGCCGGCCAAGGTTGTGTCGAAGCCACCGAAAGGAACGCCCAAACCGGCTCCCGTTGTTAAACAAAAGCCACCGAAAGCAGAACCCAAACCAGTTAAACTTGTTGAACCCAAGCCCACCAAAGGTGAGCCAAAACCACCGGTGGTTGTTGCAGAGCCTGTCCGCAAGAAGCTACGCCCCGGCACGGTACTGACCTTTGGTAATATGGACTTCCCCGCCCTTGTCAACCTGTACAATGTCAAGGGAGATACCGGAACTCGCATCTTTGAACGTGAGACATCGGAATATGTTACTTCACACTACATTTTTGCCCAGGCAATTCAGGTTAAAGACCAGATGAGTCTTGACAAGATATCACTTGCCATGCGTAAGTTTGGCGGTGATGGCTCGGTTCACATAGATCTGGTCAAGGACAGGGACGGCAAGCCCGATGTTCTGCAGGGCATCCGTTCAAATCCGCTTGATCTTGAAAAGATCCCCCGCAAGCCAGGCTATTACTGGGTTGATTTTTCGTTTCCACCGGATGGTAACAAACCCCAGCAGCTTGCTCCGGGTAAATACTGGATTGTATTCCGTACATCCGGCGAAGCGATCATGACCTGGTTCTTTACACCTGGAAAACCATATGGTGAAGGGGATGATACCCGTTCAACCGCCAAGGGGTTCCAGTGGGAAGATATATTGAATTATGACTTCGTTTTCAAGGTCAGCGGTAAGGCAATTTAGCGTGAAGCTTGCCTGCCTGTCAGTACTTGGTATGCTGCTCGTGGGCGGTTGTGCAAGACAGGATGGCCCGGCTACAGTTAAACTGCATCCTTCGGTACTTGCTCAGGCGCAAAAGCAGTATGCTGAACTTTGTGCAGCCTGTCATGGCATTCATGCCAGAGGTTCGGTTGGACCAGATTTGACGGTTTCAAGATTCAAATACGGTAAGAATAGAGTTGCGATTGAAAAAAGCATTTTGTCTGGACGTCCTGGTGGTATGCCAGCCTTTGGCAGTAACCTGAAACCGGAAGATGCAACAACACTGGCAGACTATCTGCTTACATTAGAGTAATAATTTCAGAGGAGGCACAACTGTGGCGGGAATCAGCTTTGAAGAGGTAATGTTTACGGTCATGACGGCCACCCAGGACACCTTCAAGTGTTACATGAATATTGACCTGTTTGCCGGTCATGTTGATCGAAAAGTTGCACCGGTTGATTCTGATATCACCGGGATCATTGGTGTCGCCGGTGATCGTGTCGGCTACATTATTGTTGCAGCCGACCGGGCAACAGCCCAGCTTGTGGCACGTGAGATGCTCATGGATGAAGAGCCGGATGAAGATTCAATCCGGGATGCCATTGGTGAACTGATCAACAACATAGCCGGTGCTTTCAAGACAAAATACCATGATCAGTACGGCAATGTGGCCATGGGCCTGCCGCTTGTGGTGTCAGGTCAATTGCGCACCGTTACTGAACCTGCTGAAGATGGCGCCAGCATGAACGTTCAGTGCAAAGGGGTCACCATTCCTTTCACCAATAAGGATGGCAGCGCCAACCTGAAGGTTATGATCTACATGTAATGGCCAAGGTTACTGATCTTCTTCTCCGTTATCGCGAACTGCTTGCAGAAGTGGATACCTGGTTTGCACAGTGCAGCCTCGTGGCAGGTGAACAGATCTCCTGTCAGCGAGGCTGTTCTGCATGCTGCCGGGGACTTTTTGATATCACTCTGCTGGATGCCTGTCTGTTGCAGGATGGCTTTAAACGCCTTTCCCCTGCAAGAAAACGGGCGGTCAGAACAGTGGCCAAGCGGAAAATTTCAGAAGTACAACAACAGTGGTCAGATTTTTCAGACCCGTGGCTTATGAACAGCTATCCTGAAGAGGAATGGGATCTGGTCATGCCGGAAGAAGATGAAACCCCCTGTGCTTTATTGGGTGAAAACGGGCTTTGCCTGGTCTACGACAGTCGTCCCATGACCTGCCGTTTAAATGGCATACCGATGGTGGATACGAGCGGTGAAATCCTGTTTGATGAATGGTGCAGCCTTAATTTTACTTCTGTCGATCCACTCCTGATAATGGAATTGCGGTTCCATTTCAATGAGCTCTTCACCCAGGAGCAGTTGCTGTTCCGGGAGTTTACCCGCCTGTTGCTGGGTACACCGTTTAACGAACTGGATACCCTGATCCCGGCAGCGGTGCTGATTGATTTTGACCATTTCAAGCTACCGGAGCAGTTATGGAACCCAAACTCTTTCTGACCCCCACCGAGACCATCAGCGCGATTGTCCAGAACGGCAAGCGGGTGATGACCCAGTGTCGTCGCCGCACGTTTTTGCTGTCATTGCTGGCCGGGTTTTACATAGCCTTTGGAGCACAGCTTTCAACCGTGGTAACGCAGGATACAGCTGCCTTTGCGGGTCTCGGTGTTGCCCGTTTGCTTGCAGGCGCTGTTTTTTCCAGTGGTTTGATGTTGGTAGTTGTGTGTGGCGCTGAACTGTTTACCGGTAACAGCCTGCTGGTTTCCTCTGCACTGGATGGTGAAATATCCTGGATCAAGCTGATCGAGAACTGGGCGCTTGTTCTTGTAGGGAATCTGCTGGGTGCTCTTTTTATGGCCTGGTTACTGTATGAATCACAACTCTGGCAGAACGGTGTGGTTGCCAAACAGGCAATGGCTCTTGCCTCAGCAAAATGCCAGCTTTCCTTCTGGGTTGCCTTTGTGCGAGGCATACTCTGCAACTGGCTGGTCTGCCTGGCGGTTTTCATGGCTACAGCAGCACGTGATGTAACCGGCAAGCTGCTTTCCTGTTTTGTCCCGATTACCGCCTTTGTGGCAAGCGGATTTGAACACTCCATTGCCAACATGTATTTTATTCCGGCTGGTCTGCTACTAAAAACTGGATCAGGTGTCGCTGACCCGGCTCTGACCTGGAGTTCTTTTCTTATTGGAAATATTCTGCCGGTGACCTTGGGAAATATCGTGGGAGGTGTACTCTTTGTGGCCTGTGCCTACTGGTATGTCCATCTACCCGTAAGTCGGCGCTAGCCTCTCCTTGCAATTCTGCGGCTGTTCCGCTAGTATTCCGCAATTATGAAACCACAAACCAGACAATTACATGTAGGCTCGGTGGCTATTGGTGGAGGAGCTCCCTGCTCTGTACAGTCAATGTGTTCCACTGATACCCGTGATATCGCTGCAACAATGGCACAGATTCACGCACTGGCTGAAGTGGGTTGCGAAATTGTGCGCTGTGCGGTACCTGATGCAGATGCAGCAGATGCCCTGGCTGCAATCAAGGCGCAAAGCCCGATCCCGGTTATTGCCGATATTCACTTTGACTACAAGCTGGCTCTTCGGGTGCTGGAAGGCGGTATTGATGGCCTGAGACTAAACCCGGGCAACATCGGTGAACACTGGAAGGTTGCCGAAGTGGTCAGGAGCGCTGCCGAACGCAGGGTGCCAATCAGAATCGGAGTGAATGCCGGTTCACTGGAAAAACCGCTGCTTGAAAAATATGGACACCCCACCGCCGAGGCGATGGTGGAGTCAGCTCTTGGGCATATCCGGATTCTCGAAGACCTGAAGTATCAGGAAATCAAGATATCGCTCAAGGCATCCGATGTTCCCAAAACGGTGGCGGCCTACCGCCTGCTTTCCCGGCAGGTTGAGTATCCGCTGCATATCGGTATTACCGAGGCTGGCACCACTTTTTCAGGCACCATCAAGTCTTCAGTGGGCTTGGGTATCCTATTGCATGACGGCATTGGTGACACCTTGCGGGTTTCTCTCACCGGTGATCCGGTTGATGAAGTGCGGGTCGGGTATGAAATTCTCAAGTCCTTGGGATTGCGGCAACGAGGGGTTAATTTTGTTTCCTGTCCAACCTGCGGACGCTGTCAGATCAACTTGATTAAAGTTGCTGAAGAGGTGGAACGGCGCCTTCAGTCAGTTCACAAACAGATTACCGTTGCGGTGATGGGCTGTGCAGTCAATGGACCAGGCGAGGCACGGGAGGCTGATGTTGGAGTTGCTGGTGGCAATGGGGAAGGTTTGATCTTCCGCAAGGGAGAAATTGTCCGTAAGGTTAGTGA
>CAXNJF010000042.1:0-8896 GCA_964202585.1 Trichlorobacter sp.
AACTGTATGTCAAGTATCAGCATGAAGGAACTGCTGGAGGCCGGCGTCCACTTCGGCCACCAGACCAAGCGTTGGAACCCCAAAATGAAGCCCTATATCTTCGGGGCACGCAACGGCATCTACATCATTGACCTGCAAAAAACCGTCCGCTATTTCAAATCCGCCTACAACTACGTCAAGGAAACCGCTGAGCAGGGCAGCTCCGTGCTGTTCGTCGGCACCAAAAAGCAGGCCCAGGATTCGGTTGCCGAAGAGGCTACCCGGTGCGGGCAGTACTATGTTAACCAGCGTTGGCTGGGCGGAATGTTGACCAACTTCTCCACGGTCAAGCAGAGCATTGAACGGCTGAAGAAGATCGATGCAATGTTTGAAGACGGCACCATTGAGGCGTACACCAAAAAGGAAGCGCTCAAGATGGACAAGGAGCGGGAAAAGCTTGAGAAAGTATTGGGCGGCATCAAGCATATGACCAAGCTGCCGGGCCTGATGTTTGTTATCGACCCCAAAAATGAAGAAATTGCTGTTCAGGAAGCTCAGAAGCTGGGAATTCCAGTGGTAGCCATTGTTGATACCAATTGCGACCCGGACCTGATCGACTACGTTATCCCCGGTAACGATGACGCCATCCGCGCCATCCGTCTGCTTTCTTCAAAGATTGCCGATGCCGTGCTTGAAGGTAACGAAGCCCGTAACATATCTTTGCAGAGCGATGCCGAAGGTTCGGACGATCTGGAAGCAGCAATGTCTGATGATGTTGTCTGTGAAGCTTCTGCTGACTAATCCGAAAAAGAAACACCTGATACAGTACAGATTACAGATGACCACGCAGATGTGGTCCGGAGGATAGGAAAAGATGGCTATTTCAGCTGCACAAATCAATGAACTGAGAAAATCCACCGGCGCCGGGATGCTTGATTGCAAGAAAGCCCTGGAAGAGGTTGGTGGCGAGATGGAGCAGGCTGTTGATTACCTGCGCAAGAAGGGGCTGGCTGCAGCTTCCAAGAAGGCCGGTCGCGCTGCAACTGAAGGGATGGTTGCTGCCGCTGTTACCCCTGACGGCAGTGCCGGGGTACTGGTAGAGATTAACAGCGAGACTGATTTTGTTGCCAAAAATGACAAGTTCCAGAATTTTGTCAAGCAGGTGGCTGACCATGTCCTGCAGAAAAATCCTGCAACTCTTGAAGAGCTGATGGCACAACCGTTTATTGGTGATCCATCCAAAACCGTGCAAACTCTGGTAACGGAAGCTATCTCCGTGATCGGCGAGAATATGCAGCTGCGCCGCTTTGTCAGTTATACGGCAACAGGTGGCGCTGTTGGTACCTATATTCATGCAGGTGGCAAGATCGGCGTACTGGTGGAGGCAAGCTGTGACAACGCTGCTGTCTGCAGCAGCGAAGCATTTGCCACAGTGCTGAAGGATGTAGCCATGCATACCGCTGCTGCATCGCCCCAGTTCCTCTGCCGTGAAGATGTTTGCGCTGATGTACTGGAACGGGAAAAGGAGATCTATCGCTCCAAGGCACGGGAAACCGGCAAGCCTGATAACATCATCGAGAAGATCATCGGTGGTCAGGTCAACAAGTTTTACGGCGACATCTGCCTGCTTGAGCAGGTCTATGTCAAGGATACTGACAAGACCGTACAGCAGTATCTTGATGCCAGCGCCAAACAGCTGGGCTGCACGATTACCCTGAAGCGATTTACCAAGTTTGTGCTTGGTGAGGGACTTGAAAAGAAGGAATCTGACTTTGCCGCCGAAGTGGCGGCAGCGGCCGGATTGAAATAAGACTGAAAGCGCCGGCCTTCACAGCCGGCGTTTTCGTATCAGGAGGTAGCATGGCACGAAAGTCCTTCAAGCGGGTGTTACTCAAGCTTTCCGGAGAATCTCTGGCCGGTGATCAGGGCTACGGCATCGAACCTGCCACCATTAACACCATTGCTGCCGAGATCAGCGAAGTTGCTGCCAGCGGTGTTGAACTGGCCCTGGTAATCGGTGGCGGTAACATCTTTCGAGGCCTGGCCGCCTCTTCCAAAGGGATGGATCGGGCCAGCGCCGACTACATGGGAATGCTGGCAACGGTAATCAACTCACTGGCCATGCAGGATGCCCTTGAAAAACTGGGGGTTTCCACCAGGGTTCAATCGGCCATTGCCATGCAGGAAGTGGCAGAGCCGTATATCCGGCGCAGGGCCATGAGACACCTGGAAAAGGGGAGAGTGGTAATATTTGGAGCCGGTACCGGCAATCCCTACTTTACCACCGATACCGCTGCCAGCTTGCGCGCCATGGAAATCGGCGCCGAGGTAATCCTGAAAGGAACCAAGGTAGACGGCGTCTATTCTGCGGACCCGAAGAAAGATCCGACTGCAACCCGCTACACAGAGCTGTCCTATATCGAGGTGCTGCAAAAGGGGCTGCAGGTTATGGACGCCACCGCCACTTCGCTCTGTATGGACAACAACCTGCCGATCATCATATTTGATCTGACCACGCCGGGTAACATCAAGAAGGTTATCAGCGGCGAAGCCATTGGCACTATCGTACAAGGAGAATGACCATGTACAAACCCGTCATCGCAGAGATGAAAGCTCACATGGAAAAGACCGCTGACGATCTCCGTAAAGAGTATCAGCGCGTCCGTACCGGTCGCGCCAGCACGTCACTGCTGGATGAGGTAAAGGTTGACTATTACGGCAATCTGTCAACCCTGTCTCAGGTGGCCACCCTGGCTGTACCGGAACCTCGCAGCATAACCATCACCCCCTGGGAATCAAAGATGATCGGCCCGATTGAAAAAGCGATCATGAATGCCAATCTTGGCTTGACTCCTGGTAATGACGGCAAGCAGATCAGGCTGAATTTGCCACAGTTGACCGAAGAGCGGCGCAAGGAGATCGTTAAAGGGCTTAAAAAGATGGACGAAGAACACAAAGTTGCGGTCAGAAACATCCGCCGCAAGACGATTGATGACCTGAAAAAGCTGGAAAAAGACAAGGTCATTACCGAGGACGAGCTGAAGAAAGCCGAGAAGGAAGTTCAGACCGTAACAGATGCCCTGATTGCCAAACTTGATGTCATCCTCTCCCATAAGGAGAAGGAGGTCATGGAAGTCTGACATGAGTGAGCTGGATCCTGCAAAAATGCCCGGACACCTTGCCATCATCATGGATGGTAATGGCCGCTGGGCCGAACAGCGGATGTTGAAGCGGATCGTCGGCCATCAAAGGGGCGCGGAAACCGTCCAGATGGTGGTGGATCAGGCCTCCGGCCTCGGGATTCGTTATCTGACCCTGTTTGCCTTCTCCTCGGAAAACTGGTCCCGGCCCAAATTCGAGGTCAGGGCGCTGATGGCCTTGCTGAAAAAATACGTACGTAACGAGCTTCGCAGGATGCTGAAGAATAACATCCGCTTTAATGTGATCGGTAACCGTGATGATCTGCCGGTGGAGATCAATGAAATACTTGACGATGCCCTGCAGCAGACAGCAGGCAACACCGGCATGGTTTTGACCCTGGCCCTTTCCTACGGCGGACGGCAGGAGATCGCCCGGGCAGCGGCACGGATTGCACAGCAGGTGCAGGCCGGGAATCTGCAACCGGAGCAGATCACCGAATCACTCTTTAGCCAGTATCTGGATACTGCAGGACTGCCTGACCCGGATCTTCTGATCCGCACCAGTGGAGAGATGCGGATCAGCAACTTCCTGCTTTGGCAACTGGCATACGCAGAACTGTACTTTACTGATATTAACTGGCCTGATCTGACCATCAACGCGTTGCATGCCGCTTTGGCTGACTATCAGGCCCGTGAGCGCCGCTTTGGCAAGACCAGCGCACAGTTGGTTCAAAGGAGCTGATCATACAACGCCTGCTGACTGCACTGCTTCTGTTGCCATTGGTACTGCTGATCGTCATCAAGGGCGCTCCCTGGATGTTGTGCCTGCTGCTTTCTTTTCTCTGTCTTGTGGCCATGCAGGAGTTTTTTGCCATGGCTCTGCCTGAGCGGCGGACCGAATTGTATCCCTTTGCCCTGCTGGGCGCCCTGACAGTGGCAACGCCATTACTTGCTGACGGCCGGATTTTTATCTTGTCCCTGGCAGCAGCCTTCCTTCTGGCCGGTTTACATTTTCTGTTCAGGCTGCGGGATATCAGCACCGTTGCCGGTGAACTCTCGCTTGTTATCACTGCATATATCTATATCCCGTTTTTGATTGCCCACCTGATGATGATCCGCCTGCTGCCGCAAGGTAACAGCTGGTTGCTCCTGATCATGTTTATTGTCATGACCAATGATGCAGCGGCCTACTACATTGGCAGTGCCATTGGCAAACACCGTCTGTATGAAGCGGTCAGTCCGAAGAAAAGCATTGAAGGCGCACTGGGAGGGCTGGCGGGTAGCCTGGTGGGGGCTTTTCTCGCCAAAAGTATCTTTTTCAGCCAGTTGGGATATGCTGACATCATTATCACTGCTCTGGTGATCGGTGTGATCGGGCAACTTGGCGACCTGTTTGAGTCTTTATTGAAGCGCAGCTTCGGGGTCAAAGACTCCGGCAGCATCTTCCCCGGCCACGGTGGCGTGCTGGACCGGATGGATAGTATCCTTTTTGCTGCTCCGGTAACCTACTACTATGCCGTATACCTCTTCGGGAGGTTCTGATATGAAACACATCTCTATTCTGGGATCAACCGGCTCCATCGGGGTAAGCACTCTGGAGATTGTCGCTGCCCATCCTGACAAATTCCGGGTTCTTGCACTCTCCGGTGCAAAGAACCTCGAGCTGCTGGCCCGGCAGATCCGCCAGTTCAGGCCAAAACTGGCTGCAGTAGCTGATCCTGCCGATATCCCCCGCTTAAAAGAGCTGCTTGTGGGTGTCGAGGTTGAGCTGCAGGGAGGCTCAGATGGACTCTGTGCAGTAGCCACCGCTTCTGGTGTCCAGATGGTCGTGGCTGCCATTGTAGGGGCTGCCGGACTGCTACCCACAGCTGCGGCAATCCGGGCAGGCATTGATGTGGCCCTGGCAAACAAGGAAACACTGGTCACTGCCGGGCATCTGTTCATGGATCTGGTAGAACGTCACAATGTCAAGCTCTACCCGGTGGATAGCGAGCACAGTGCCGTTTTTCAATCCATCGAAGGTCACCGAAGCCTTGATATTACAAAAATTATCCTGACCGCCTCTGGTGGCCCGTTTCGTGAGACACCTATTGAAAATCTGCAGAGCGTCACGATCCAGGATGCCCTGAATCATCCCAACTGGAGCATGGGACGAAAAATTACCATTGATTCCGCTACCATGATGAATAAGGGGCTGGAGGTAATCGAGGCTCGCTGGCTGTTTGACGTGCCGCCAGAAAAAATCAGCGTCAATATTCACCCCCAGAGCATCATTCACTCAATGGTTGAATATATCGATGGCTGTGTGATTGCCCAGCTGGGAACGCCTGATATGAAAGCTCCCATCGCGTACGCGCTTTCCTATCCCGAACGGGTCAGCACCGGAGTCAAACCGCTGGATCTGACGGAACTTTCCGGTCTTACCTTCTTCAAGCCGGATCTGGAGCGGTTTCCCTGTCTGGGGCTGGCCTACCGGGCACTGGGTGAAGGGGAGAGTATGCCTGCAGTCATGAATGCAGCGAACGAGATCGCGGTTGAGGCATTTCTTGAAGGGCGTATAGCCTACCTGCAGATTGCACGATTGATTGAGAAGACCATGGACGCTCACCAGGCCCATCGGCTGGGCTCCATTGAAGAGGTGCTGGATGCCGACCGGTGGGGTCGTATCACCGCACGTGATCTCTGTACAACACTTAAGACAGGTGGTCTTACATGATCGTCATAAACTTTATTATTGTCCTTGGCATCCTTATCTTTGTCCATGAACTGGGTCATTTTCTGGTAGCCAAATGGATGGGAGTCAGAGTTGAAAAATTTTCTCTTGGCTTCGGTCCCAAGCTGTTTGGTTTTCATTACGGAGAAACCGAATATCTGATCTCTGCTTTTCCGCTGGGGGGCTATGTCAAGATGTTTGGCGAAGGCGGTTTCAGCGAGATCGAGATGATCGAGCAGGAATACGAACGTGAAGTTCCTGGCACAACGCCGGTTGAAGCCTACAAGCTGAGTCCGGCTGAAGAAGCCCGTTCCTTTGCCCATAAGTCGATTCCACAGCGTATGGCGATTGTTTTTGCCGGTCCTCTGTTTAACATGGTCTTTGCCTGGCTGTTGTTGATCGTGCTTTACATGACCGGAATGCCGATCCTGAAGGCAACGGTGGGAGAGATATTCCCCAACCGCCCTGCAGCTTTGGCTGGTATGCAAAAAGGTGATTTAATCACCGCAGTGAACGGCCAGCGGGTAATACAATGGGAAGACTTCTCGGTAATGATGGCTGGTGCTGCTGACAGCGTGACCCTGCAGGTTACCCGTGCAGGGAAACCGATTACTATTCAGCTGAAACCTCAAATAGGTGAGACCAAAAACCTGTTTGGTGAAACGGTAAAAAAACCGATCATAGGGGTATCACCGGCCTATGACTTCGTAACCGAAAGGTTCAGTCTGTTAGAAGCTTTTGCTCTGGGAAATGCCAAGACGGTTGAGATCACCAAGCTGACCGTACTTTCACTGGTTAAACTTTTTCAGGGAGTCGTCCCGCTGAACAGCCTTGGCGGACCGATGATGATCGCCGACATGGCGAACAAGGCGGCCCAGACCGGTGGCGCCACGTTCTTCATGCTGCTGGCTGTGGTATCGATCAACCTCGGCATCCTGAACCTGCTTCCTGTGCCGGTGCTGGATGGCGGCCACCTGATGTTCTACACCATTGAAGGAATCATCCGCAGGCCGGTACCCCAGAAGATGCGGGAGTATGCACAACAGGCAGGCATGATACTACTGATCGGGATGATGGTGCTGGCATTTTATAACGACATTGTCCGCTACTTCTTTACCAGTAAACTATGATCAGTCTCTGCATTGAGACCGCAACATCAAGAGTGGGGGTGGCTCTGACCTGTGACGGCAGACTCCTGGCAGAATCGTTACTGGATGCTCCCGCTGGCCGCCAGACAGCGCTGCTTATGCCTGAATTGCAGCGCTTGCTCACCGCCAGCACACGTACCGTTGACCAGATTGACCTCTTTGCCTGCGCCAACGGTCCCGGATCATTCACCGGTGTCCGTACCGGGATTGCTGCTATCCAGGGATTATCCCTTGCGTCTGGAAAACCATGCGTCGGTGTATCCACCCTGGCCATGCTGGCCATGAACCTGCCCCACGCAGCGTACCAGGTCTGCCCTATGCTGGATGCTCGCAAGAATGAGGTCTATACCGCCCTCTACCACGTTTCAGACCATCCCGAGCCCCTTATTCCTGATTGCGTTATCGCTCCGGCTGTTTTCCTTTCCAGACTTGCCACCCCCACTATCTTCCTGGGTGACGGCGCCTTGCGCTACCGTGAGCTGATCCAGCAGACCCTTGGCGACATGGCCTGTTTTGCCCCTCCAGCAGCCCACGTTCCCCGCCCGTCATCCGGCTGCCTGTTGGCAGAAGCTGCCTTATGTAACGGCTCTGCTGTTTCCCCGGAACAGCTGCTCCCCAGCTACCTGCGCCTCTCTGAAGCCGAATTATCCCATCAACATAAAATTTAGCCAGACAATACATTTTTAACTTAATTGAAATGCACTTGCAGTCCGTCAAAAGCTTGGTATAGTCAGCTCCGTATACATAATCCCAAGGAGGGGCCTATGAATATCCACGAGTATCAGGCAAAAGAAATCTTAAGCACCTTTGGAATCCCGGTACCCCGCAACCGGGTGGCTCTGACAGCGGATCAGGTGGAGCGGGCCGCCAAGATGATGGGGGGGCACTGTGTCGTTAAAGCCCAGATTTACGCTGGCGGTCGCGGCAAGGCAGGCGGGGTCAAGCTGGTCCATCACCCTGAACAGGCCAGCGATGTTGCCAAGGAGCTGTTCGGCAAACGTATGGTAACCAAGCAGACCGGTCCGGAAGGGCTGAAAGTACGCAGGATTCTGGTTGAAGAGGCGGTGGAGATCGCACGGGAATTCTACCTCTCCATAACCCTTGACCGTGAATCCTCCCGGTACTGTCTGATCGCCTCTGCTGAAGGAGGGATGGATATCGAAGAGGTGGCCCAGAAGGCACCGGACAAGATCCATGTACTGGCTATTGATCCCTTTACCGGTTTGCGACCTTATCAGGCGCGCAAGATCGCCCTGGCTCTCGGACTTTCCGGTGTGGTCTGCGAAGATTGCGTCGAACTGATCCTGAACACCTATAAGTGCTGCCTGGAAAAAGACTGCTCACTGGTTGAGATCAACCCGCTGGTGGTAACCCGGGCCGGTTGGCTGCTGGCTATGGACGCCAAAATTTCCTTTGATGACAATGCGGTCTACCGTCATCGCGAGTATCCTGACATGATGGACTATTCCCAGCTTGACCCGCTGGAGATCACGGCTGGCAAATATGACCTGGCCTATATCAAGCTGACCGGCAATATCGGTTGCATGGTTAACGGCGCCGGTCTGGCCATGGCCACCCTGGATGTGCTGAAGGAATTTGGTGGAGAACCGGCAAACTTCCTGGATGTCGGGGGCGGAGCGAACCGGGAAAAAGTTGCCGAGGCATTCAAGATTATTTTGCAAGACACTGATGTAAAAGCAGTTTTTGTCAATATCTTTGGTGGTATCATGCGTTGCGACGTTATTGCCCAGGGAATTATCGAGGCGGCCAGCGAGGTAAAATGTCCTCTGCCGATTGTGGTCAGGATGGACGGCAGCAATGTGGAGGATGGCAAGAAGCTGTTGCTTGAGTCAGGCCTGAATGTTCAAATCGGTGAAAATCTTGGCGATGGCGCGGAAAAGATCGTTGCCATGCTG
>CAXNJF010000043.1:0-8805 GCA_964202585.1 Trichlorobacter sp.
GTGCGATAGAGATCAGGAACCGGCTGCTTCCAAAGGATGATCCTGACAAAGCCCGCAGTTATTACCTCTACTCGCGGATTCAGTACGCAAAAGGAGAGTATCCCTCCGCCGAATCCTACGGCAAAAGAGCCTGGGGCATTCGTGAAAAAGCATTGGGCAAGGATCATCCGGAAGTCGCGGAAAGTCTGACGCTGCTTGGCAGAATTGCCCTTTCTACGGCACGTTATGCGGAGGCGGAGAGCTACTGCAGGCAGGCGCTTGACATATTTGTTCTGAAAGGGGGGGCTGATAATCCGGCCAGTTCCCCGGCTCTTTCCTGCCTTGGTTTGTTGGCGTCAATGCGCAGTCATTATGTCGAGGCTGAAAAGCAGTATAAAAAAGCCCTTGAGCTGAGGGAAAAGAACCTTGATATGGATGATCCGCAGATAGCTGAAAGCCTCAGTATGCTGGCCTCACTCTACCTGAAGACCGGCAGATATGCTGAATCTGAATCGCTTTATCGGAAGGTGATTGCCATCCGTGAAAAGGCACTCGGCAAGGATCATTCGTCCCTTGCGGGAAATCTGTATAACATGGCTGAGCTGTACGAAATCATGGGGAAATACGGTGACGCCGAAACCATGCATCTCCGGGCTCTTGAAATACGGGAGAAACGTCTCGGAACAGAACATCCGCGAGTAGTCAGGTCGCTAAATGCCCTGGCAGAACTCTACAAGAATATGTCGAATTATGACAAGGCCGAACTGATGCTCAATCGGGCAGAAGGGATCATGCAGAAACGGCAGGACGTTGAACTTCCGGCAGCGGCAAAGAACCTGCAGATCAGGGCTGAAGTGGCGTTTGATCGTGCTCAGTACGATAAGGCCGAGCAGTTGGGAAAAAAGGCGTTAACGATACGGGAGAAGAAATTTGGTAAAAATCATCCCGATGTGGCCGTGAGCCTGATGCTGCTTGGTCGTGTCGCCTATGCAAAAGGCCGGGCAGAAGATGCAAAGAAGTTCTATCTCCGGGCACTGGAAATCCGTACAGCGCTGGGCGCAGATCATCCTGATGTGGCGCAGAGCCTCAACTCTCTGGGGCTTGTCCTGTTTTCCCAGGGAAACTATCAGGAGGCGGAGGCCGCCTGCAAAAAAGCTCTTGAAATCAGGGAAAAGCAACTAACCGCCGATCATAAGGATCTGGCATCCAGCATCAGTCTGCTTGCCCGCTTGTATTTTGCATCGGGGAAATATGCTGAAGCGGAACCGCTCCTGAAAAGATCATTGCTGATGAGGGAAACGTCACTGGGAACCGAGCATCGCCAGTATGCCCGAAGCCTTGGCGCAATGGCTGAATTTAATGAAGCTACAGGTAACTACGCTGAGGCGGAACAGCTCTATAAAAAGGCTCTGGAAATAAGACGTGCCCAACTCGGCAAGGATCATCCCCAGGTCGGGCAGTCACTCAGGGCTCTTGCCATGCTCTACAGGAGTATGGCGCGGTATGCGGATGCTCAGCAGATGGCTGCGGAGGCGCTTGAGATTTCCCGGAAACGATATGATCGGGATCATCCAAACGTGGCCGCTGATCTGCAGACGCTTGCCGATATCCAGAGTGCCATTGGTGAGTACGATAAAGCAGAACAGCTATGTAAACAGGCTATGGCAATACGGGAAGTAAAGCTTGGCAAGAAGCATCCTGCTCTGGCCGAGAGTATGCAACTGCTTGGCGGTATTTACCGGTCAACTGGCAGGAACGCCGAAGCAGAAACAATGTTCAATGGCGCCCTGAAAATCCGTCAGGCCGCCTTTGGCAGCGCTCATCCGCTGGTGGCGCAAAGCCTCACTTCGCTCGGGATGCTCTGTCTGGCAACCGGCCGGTATGCTGATGCCGAGACCTATCTGAAAAACGGGCTGGAGATCCGTCAGAAGGCATTGGTGCCAGAGCATCAGGATACGGCAACCAGTATGAGCGTTCTCGCCCGTTTGTACATGACGATGGGGAGATACGCAGAGGCGGAAAAACTTATATCCCGATCAATGAAAATCCGCGAAAAACTTTTGGGAGTCGAGCATCCGCAGTATGCGTTGAGCATCGGCGCCACAGCAGAGTTGTATGAGGCGATGGGTAAATATTCCGATGCGGAACTGCTCTATAAAAAAGCCCTGGAAATCAGGGAAAAGAGCAGCGGGAGTGACCATCCCGGCACTGCCCGCTTCATGGTCTCGCTGGCTGCGCTCTACCTGAAAATGGGCAGATATGAAGATGCGGAGAAACGTGTTGAAAAGGCGATCGGGATTAACCAGGAAAAGCTGGGCAAAGAACATCTGCAAACCGCAAAAAGTATGGAGCTGCTGGGAGAGATATACATTGCCAAAGGTTTGTATGCGGAGGCTGAGCCACTCTGCAAGCGGGCGCTGGGGATCCGTGAAAAGATTCTTGGAAAAGAACATCCCGCTGTCGCTGACAGCAGAATAGCCCTTGCCGCATTATACCGGAACAGCGGCAGGTCTCAGGATGCCGTACAGGAATACCAAAAAGCACTCGAAATCAAAGAAAAATCATTGGGCAAGGATCATCTGGAGGTTGCCGAAACCGTTAATCTGCTGGGGACCCTGTATCAGGCGCGGGGAGCCGTGAAGGAAGCGGAGCCATACTACAGGAGGGCGCTGGAAATACGCGAGAAGGCGTTTGGTAAATTCCACCCCGATATCGCCGACAGCAACGATGCGCTTGCAGGCCTTTTTATGGCTGCAGGGAACTATCAGGAAGCTGAAAAACGCTACAAAACAGCTCTGGAAATACGCGAGAAATTGTATGACAAAAACTCTCCGCTCGTAGCGGACAGTATGCATAATCTCGGAGTCCTCTATCTGACAACCGGTCGCTATGAGCTGTCCGGGAACTTTCTGCAAAAGGGATATGCAACCCGCCTCGCTCTCCTCGGTGAAAATCATCCCAAAGTAGCGGCATCGGCCAAAGAACTTGCCATGCTCTATGCCATCCAGGGCAAACAAGCTGAAAGCCACCACTTTTTTGCGCAACAGATGCAGATTGAAGGGATCAAACGGGACAACGTTTTTCTGCTGTTATCTGAACGCGAAAAAATGGCCTACATGAATGAAACGGAACGTTCGATTCATGAGTTTTTGAGCCATTCATCCCGATATATGACTGCCGATGAACAAGCTCTGGCAGAGACATTAAACGCCTGGCTCCGCTGGAAGGGAGCCGTTATGGAAGCACAGGGACGGCACCTTGAGGCTGTTGTTGCCTCCGGAAATCTCCAGCTCAAAAAACTTTTTGAGGAGTTAACCACGGCTCGAAGGGAAATTGCCAAACTCCAGACCTCGCACTGGACGGATGCAACGTTTGCAGATATCAGGGACACTTTAACTGCGCGGGAAAAGCTTAAAGATACTCTAGAAGCACAGCTATCCGGTATGAGCAGGGATTTTGAGGTGCAACGAAGCGCCGGAAAAGCAGATACGGCAACGATTTCACGAATCCTTCCCGGAAACTCTGTCTACCTTGATTTTGCGCGGATCGCCTTTTTTGATTTTCAGAAAAAGAGTTGGAATCAGCCCAGGTATCTGGTCTTTATTCTCAAGCCGGGAGAAAAATCACCCCTTGCGTTGATTGATCTGGGGCCGGCAGAAACAGTGGATCGTCATGTTGGCGGATATCTGAAGGCGATGAACGTGGCTCGTAACGGCTATCTTCCCAACCGGAACGTGCTCGACAAGGAGGCCGGAGAAATCTATCGGCTGGTGCTTCGACCGATTGAACACCATCTGACGGGCAAGCAGCACCTGTATATCAGCCCGGATGGTAATCTGAATCTGGTACCGTTTGAAGTTCTTTTGAATGGGCAGGGGGCGTACCAGATTGAAAGCTATCAGATCAGTTACATCACTGCCGGCCGGGATATCGTGCGGTTTCAGGATAAGGGGGCACGCCAGGGCAAGGGAGGAGAAGCCATTATTCTTGCTGATCCTGATTACGATTTTGGCCTGAGCGCCAAGGATAAGCTTGCGGAAAGTGCCCCTTTCAAAGCAGATGAATTGTCCTCCTTTTCAAGACTTCCTGACACAAAAAATGAGGCAAACTCCATACAAAAGATTCTGACCAATCGGATGAATATAGGAGTAAAAAATTACCAGGAAGAAAAAGCTGTTGAATCGGTGCTGAATGCTGTCAATTCACCGTTAATCGTCCATCTGGCTACCCATGGCTATTTTTTGGGGAAAGAAGAGAGCAAACCAAATGCTGCGCCTGATTCAACACAGTTATTGCTCAAGGATAATCCGATGCTCCGGTCAGGCATAGCCCTGGCCGGGATTAACCTTTCCTTGAAAGAAGGCAGAGATGAGGGCATCATGAGTGCCGAGAAGGTTATGGGTTTGAGACTGATGGGGACGGATCTGGTTGTGCTGTCAGCCTGTGAAACCGGGGTAGGGGAGGTGCAGAACGGAGAGGGGGTGTTCGGGCTGAAACGGGCCTTTATCCTTTCAGGGGCGAGAGCAGTAATCTTGAGCCTCTGGAGTGTTCCAAGCAGAGAAACCATGCTCCTGATGGACAGATTCTACACCCTTTTGGCCGATGGACAATCCAAGGCAAAGGCGCTGAGGCAGGCAAAACTGGAGATGATGAAGATGAAGCCGAATCCTTTCTACTGGGGCGCCTTCATCCTTGTTGGAAAACCGGAGTAAGCAGCTAACCGATGTACGAAACTGGACAGGATGTCTGAATGAACCAAATACTTGACACATTACGGATTGACAAAGGCGTACCCAACCGGGCTCCTGCCGGTAAACGCAGGGTATGGCTGTTAGCCGCCATTGCCGGCATAGTGGTGTTCCTGCTGGCACTGCTCTTTTTTCAAAAACGGGCGGTGACGGTTGAAACAACGACGGTTACCCGGATATATCCAACACAGGGCTTCACTCTGCTGAATGCCAGCGGCTATGTTGTTGCCCGCCGCAAGGCGGCTGTTGCTGCAAAGACAACCGGACGTCTTGAGTGGCTGGGGGTAGAAGAGGGGAGCCGTGTCAGGACAGGAGAGGTGGTAGCCCGCCTTGAAAATCGTGATCTGACAGCCGTCCTTGATCAGGCCAGGGCAGCTGTACAGGCTGCAGCAAGCATACTGGAGCAGGTCCGGGTAGAACGTACCGATGCGACCCAATCCTTTGAACGTCAGAAAGAGCTGCTGAAACAGGGCATTGTGGCCAGGGCTGACTTTGATGTGGCAGAGGCGCGCTATCGTCGCTCCTTGGCAGGTGTTACCGGAGCCGAGGCGTCTCTGCGGTCAGCGGAGGCAACCCGTCGGGGCGCCGAAGTGGCGCTGGATTACTCCCTGATCCGGGCTCCCTTTGATGCCGTGGTACTGACAAAAAATGCGGATATCGGTGATATCATTACCCCGCTTGGCGCTGCAGCAAATTCAAAAGCCGCTGTCGTGACGATTGCCGATCTGGCATCACTGGAAGTAGAGGCGGATGTGTCTGAATCAAGCCTCGCCCAGGTCAAGACCGGTCAGCCCTGTGAAGTGATGCTGGACGCCCTGCCCGGTGTACGGTTCCGCGCTGTTGTTCATACCATTGTGCCGACGGCTGACCGTAGCAAGGCGTCGGTGATGGTCAAGGTCCGTTTTGTTGACCGTGATGAACGGGTGCTGCCGGAGATGAGCGCCAAAGTTGCCTTTTTGTCACGAGCTGCCACAAAAGAGGAACAACAGCCTCGTATTGCTGTAAATCCAGCAGCTATTACCGGCCAGGGCAAAGAAGCCAGAGTTTACAGAATTGTTGATGACACGGCCAGGGCGGTAGCGGTCATCGTGGGCCGAAAGTCAGGTGATATGGTGGAGACAAGCGGGATACAACCAGGGGACAGGTTGGTGCTTAAGCCGCTGGACAGAATCAGGGATGGCAGCCGGGTCAAGGTTCTTGAAAAATGAACGATCCTCTTGTGTTAATAGAGCATCTGGTAAAATCCTACCACCGAGGCAATCAGCCGGTTCCGGTGTTGGAGGATATCAGTTTTGAGATTGCAGAAGGTGAGTTTCTGGTGTTGATGGGACCATCCGGTTCCGGTAAAAGCACCCTGCTGAACCTGATCGCCGGTATTGACAAGGCTGACAGCGGGATTATCAAAGTTGGCGGTGTGGATATCGCCACGCTGTCTGAAGCTGATCTGGCCCGTTGGCGCTCCTCCCATGTTGGTTTCATCTTCCAGTTCTATAATCTGATTCCGGTCCTTACCGCCTTTGAAAATGTTGAGTTGCCACTTTTATTAACCTCCATGTCACGTCGCCAGCGGCGGGAACATGTGGAGACTGCGCTTTTTGTGGTGGGGCTGGCAGACCGGATGGACCACCGTCCCTCTGAACTGTCCGGAGGACAGCAGCAGCGTGTTGCCATTGCCCGTGCCATTGTGACTGATCCGTCAATTCTGGTGGCTGATGAGCCAACCGGAGACCTGGACAGGGTTTCGGCTGAAGATATTTTAAACATTATGGAACAACTGAACCGGGACTTTGGTAAAACCATCATCATGGTCACTCACGACCCGCGAGCAGCTGAACGGGCCAGACGGCTGCTGCACCTGGAAAAGGGGCTGTTGATTAGCGCTCCGGGTTCCGGTCCCTGATGCTTGTCTTCAAGCTCCTGATTCGCAATCTCTTCCGCCACAAGCTACGTACCCTACTGACCGTGGCAGGAATCGCCATCGCCATCCTTTCTTTCGGCCTGTTAAGTACGGTTGTCTCAGCCTGGTATGCCGGGGTAAACGCATCATCTGCCACCCGCCTGATCTCCCGTAACGCCATATCGCTGGTCTTTTCGCTCCCTATTTCCTACAAAGAGCGGATTCGTCAGGTGGACGGGGTAAAGAGCGTCTCTTTTGCCAACTGGTTTGGCGGCGTCTATATCACTGAAAAGAACTTTTTTCCCAATTTTGCCATAGAACCTGCCTCATATCTGGCCATGTACCCGGAATTTGTCCTGACGGACACGCAACTGACCGATTTTATGAGGGATCGCAAAGGGTGTGTGGCCGGTCGCAAACTGGCGCAACGTCATGGCTGGAAGCCCGGCGACAACATCACGTTGAAAGGGACCATCTACCCCGGTGTCTGGGAATTTACCCTGCGGGGAATCTATCAGGGCAAAGAACCGTCAACTGACGAGGGACAGTTCTTCTTTCACTGGAACTATTTGAATGAAACCATGCGAAAACAGATGCCCCGTCGTGCTGATCAGACCGGGATATTTCTGGTTGAAGTAAAAACACCCGCCCAGTCTGTCCAGGTTGCCCAGGCTGTTGACGCCTTGTTTAAAAACTCGCTTGCCGAAACCATGACTGAAACTGAAAAAGCGTTTCAACTGACCTTTATTTCCATGACCGAGGCGATTGTTGTGGCGATCCGGATTGTTTCATACGTGGTAATCGTGATCATCATGGCTGTTGCTGCCAACACCATGGCCATGACCGCCCGTGAGCGGATCGGCGAATACGCAATTTTCAAATCCATGGGGTTTGGCTGGTGGCATATTGCCGGCATGATCTTTGGCGAATCAATACTGATCGCCCTGCTGGGCTGTGGTATCGGCATCGGCCTGACGTTTCCCGTGGCGGCCCTGTTTGCTGCCCAGCTGGGACAGTTCTTTCCGGTTTTTCTGGTGGAACCAGGCACGCTTTGGCTTGATCTGGCGTTTTCACTACTTGTAGGTAGTATTGCCGGAATATTTCCCACTTTTCGCGCGGTGCAGATCAGGATTGCAGACGGGCTGCGGCGAATTGGATAGAATGCAGAGGAGCCTCTCCAAACTTCGTCTCGACTTTACCAACACTATTCATGTACATTCCGCGTATCTAGCCGTCATCTTTAGCATTTATAAACTTTTGTTCGATAAAGCAAAAAGTTTCCCGCACATGGGGTCTTGCCATGAAACCACGCTTCATCCTGTTTGTTATCTGCAGTATTCTTATCCCTGCCCTCTGCCTTGCCGCCCCTAAAAAAAAAAGCTGCAACCACTTATAATCGCACACTTAAGGCTGTTGCCAAAGCATCCGGCGATGGCCGCAGACTTGCGCTGGTGATCGGCAACAGCGATTACAAGCATACCGGACGGCTGTCCAACCCGGTCAATGATGCCCGGCTGATGGCAGAGACCCTGCAAGAGGTAGGCTTTGAACTGTACGGCGGCAAGGCTCAACTAAACCTTACCCGCGACGATATGCTGACCGCCATAGAAACCTTTGGCGACCGGATTAACCGTGGCGACACCGCCCTGATCTTTTATGCCGGTCACGGCATGCAGGTAAAGGGGGAAAACTATCTGATACCGGTCAACGCCAACATCAAAAATGAAGCAGAAGCGCGGGTAAAATCCGTTGAAACCGCCTTGATCTTTGCCAAACTTGAAGGAGCCAAAAACGGCGTCAACATCGTTATCCTGGATGCCTGCCGCAACAACCCCTTTGGCCGCTCTTTCCGCTCTGCCAATAACGGCCTGGCCCAGGTCTCCGCCCCCTCCGGCACCATTGTCGCCTTCTCCACCGCCCCCAATCAGGTGGCTGAAGACGGCTCTGGCGGCAACAGCACCTACACCCGTGAACTTGCCCGCTTTATCAAGGCTCCCGGTTTACGGATAGAGGATGTCTTCAAACGGGTGCGGGTAACGGTGGAAGACAGCACCAACGGCAGCCAGCAACCGTGGGAAAACACCTCGTTAAAGGGTGATTTCAGCTTTGTGGAAGGTGGCGCTGACCTGGCCGACCGCCGGATACGGGAAGCGGAAGAGCGGGCGCGGTTGGCAGAGGAAA
>CAXNJF010000044.1:0-8701 GCA_964202585.1 Trichlorobacter sp.
ACAAACGTTTTGGCAACATCAGGGCAACGATTCAGGGACAAAGAGACGCAGATACCGTTCGATATAAGCCGGATCCAGCCCGGCATCCGCAATGCCGCAATTGATCCGCCTGATATACTCCTGGCGTGGAACCCCTTCGCCGGTGACCGGGTCAAGATAGGTCATGCACTGTGTGGTTATTCCCTCCAGCAGCACTGACACCTGTTTTTTGTAGTAGCAGCCCTGGTGAACCCCTTCATAGCTGTCCAGATTCTGCTCATCCGCTGCAGAGAGTTGATAGACCAGTCCCAGCACCAGATCAGCCGGAGAGGCAACAATGCTGGCATACCCCCGGCTGGTAATGATCCAGCGATACCCGGCAAGGCTGCCTGAACCAAGCAGTAAATGTTCCGGACAGCGCCTGCACATCTGCTCCCGCCACAAATTTGAGCCGTATGCGAAGTACAGCATCCAACACCTCCATAATTTACCTGATTGTTACCTGCTGCCCGCAGATCCGTCATACAGAAGGTGTAACGTTACGGCAACAACTTCCCCCCATAACGAGGTCATCATGCCGGAACTGCTCCGCACACGGTACACACCATCCCTCAGGGAGCACACACAGGAACCTGCAAGCATACGTCAGGCCCTGCACAAAGCCGGAGTCTGCCTGGACAGACCAGACAGCCTGATCGACTCACTTCCCTTTTGCGCCGGTGATGTAACCTCCGGTTCAGAGAGCGAGCTGCAGGCCGTGGTGGCAGGTGACCGGCAGCATGTTGATCTGCCGCTGATCATTGAGCAGTCAAACTTCTTTGCCAATGTAATGAAACGGACCGCATCCGGCGAGACCCCAAAGACCGTGGTGGCCGATCTGGAACGGTTTCTGGCAGACAACAGAACCGAAGTCTGGGAGAACAGTTGGGTCCGTTTTCCGTTCAAGCGGCTCTCCGGCTATGCGCGCCAGACTCTGGAACATGATCTGCTGGCTGACAAGCAGAACCACACTGCCGGACAACGAGCCGATGCAGGCAGATTCTTTTATCAGGATGCCGATGGACGGGTTATGCTGCGTCTGCCGATCAGCTATCTGATCAAGCTGGCTCTGGCCGATCTGATCGGCGTGCAACAGATCCTGCCAGACCTGATCCGCCAGACCGGCGTCAGGCTGCTGGGGCATTATCTGAATGACAACACCTCGCCGGAAACTTTTTCCTTCAATGTGATCCCGTTAACTCCCCAACACGGTATGGGCGCTGCCATTGCCGGAGAGACCGCGATCCGCTTTCTGATGACCCAGCTGCTGGTGATGTATGCCAACCAGGCCTTCGGTATCACCGAGCATGGCCAGCAGGCCATGGTCTACTTTGCCCCTCACCCGCCGGTACGCCAGAAGGAACTGAACGACCATCTGCCGGACAGTTTCTACCGTGAGCTGTTCATGAGCCCCTGCCTGTCAGGCTGGGACCGGGGGGAAGACAAGTTCCGCTACATGCAGCTCTGTCACCAGGTGCTGTCCCGCAGCCAGCTTAACGCCGTCGCCAAGCTGCGCGATGCCGGCATTATCATCAACAACCTGGTGGTGCTGCCCAATGTCTCCAATGTCAGTCTGGCCAATAACGGTACCCATATCAGCATCGGCAGCCGCAGGCTGACACGCCTGCTGGCCGATGGCAACTCCGGTTTTCTGCCTGCCCACGAAAAGCTGCTGGGGGATCTGACCATCAAAATCACTGAGCATTTTCTGCCGCTGTTTGTGGGCAGCTATACCGCTGCCCCGTTCAGGCTCGGGTTCAGTGATTTCCACCCGGAAAAAGCGTTGGGCTTCCTGCCCCATGAACTGGACTACACCCACCTGCGGATGCTCTGGCGCCGCTGGCGTAAAAAGGCCGACATCTCCATCTTCGGGCAGCCGCTGACCCCCTTCGGTCCGCCGGCGCTGGATGCATTCATCAGCCGCGCCTTTGGGCTGAAGGGGGATTATGTGCCGGATTACCGGCTGGTTGATTATCTGGTCTGTCTGCTCTCCACCGACCGCAGCCCTGCCCTGAACGGTCAGCCTGGCAATACGGATCTGCTGCGTCGGGATCTGGCCGACATGGGGGTCTTTGATGAGCAGATGTCGGTCTACCTGCTCTATAAACAGCGCGAATTTGCCAAAATGGGCTTTTCAGGCTTTGAAGGCCGCCACTACAGCCTGTTTGAACGTTTTACCGGCGACATGGGGCCTGCCGCAGAGCTGCAGACCCTGATCACCGCCCTGGCTTACAAGTATATGGCCCAGGGGGTAGACCACCGGCGGATACCGGATGATCCGTCGCTGGAAAGCGAACGGCGTCAGATATTCTTTGGCGCTGCCATTGGCCTGCCCACCTTCTTTGTACGCAAGGACAGCGCCAACCGCTTCCTGGCCGCCATTATCGCAAGGACCGGCGGAGTCCGCCCCAGCAAACGCTATCCCGGCTATCTGCGGGTACCGGTTGACGCCTATCGCCTGGCACTGCTGCAGCTGCTGCGACAGGATGCAGCAGATCTGATCGAACAGATGGGATTGCAGAAAACCATGACAGACCTTGAACAGCGGATCAGGGAGCCTGAGCAGTATTCGGCAGCAGGCCGTCTGACCAGCGGAATTCTGACAGAGCTGGGCAGCAGATCAGCCATCAGAACCGAGGCACGGGAGTTCAACGCCGGGGCGGAGCAGTATTACCGCACCACCCTGCGCAGACAGCAGATGACCGAGGCCTTTGACCTGCTGCAGAGCCAGTGCCGTCTGCTTGACCAGCAGTCGGATCAACTGGATGAAACCGTGCGCAAGGCCTTGCGCCTGACCCTGCAAGGGCAGGATGCGGACAGCTTTCTGTCGGCGATCAGACAGGATCTCCTGCAGGAGCGGGCAGACATACCGACGCTGCAACGGTTGATCAACCTGCTGCTGGTAACGGTAAACCACCAGCAACCCTCTACACCCCAAAGGAGTGCTTCTGATGCTGCAGCACCAATATATCGAGCGGGATAGCAAAACAGTGGTTACCGAGCAGCTGTTGGGTGACCGGATGGTTCAGCTGCTGTACCATGCAGTGCGGGAAAATAGCAGCGCGCTGTTCCGGCTGCTGACCAGCAGCTGGTCATCTGCAATTCTGGGGGCGGTCAACTTTGACCGGCGTCTGTCAGATCCAGAGGGATATGCTGCCCAGTGCGGCATTGATTTGAACGACTGTCATGACAATCCCAAACTGCTGGATACCGCCCGCAAACTGTTTGAACGCAGAATCCGTTACGAAACCTGCCGTCCGATGCCGGATGATCCGGGCGTGGTTGTTTCACCTGCCGATGCACGGGTACTGGTCGGTTCACTGCAGGAACAGTCCCTTTTCTTTCTGAAGGAGAAATTTTTCAGCTACGAAGAACTCCTTGGAGCAAAAGGGCGCATCTGGCTGGATGCTTTCAACAACGGTGATTTTGCCATCTTCAGGCTGACACCTGACAAGTACCACTACAACCATACCCCGGTGGCAGGGCAGGTGATTGATTTCTACGCACTTGATGGTGTCTACCACTCCTGCAATCCGTCGGCCGTGGTTTCTGTTGCCACACCGTACTCTAAAAACAAACGGGTAGTAACGGTAATTGACACCGATGTTGAAGGCGGAACCGGCGTGGGGCTGGTGGCAATGATTGAAGTGGTAGCGCTGATGATCGGCGATATTGTTCAGGTTTACAGCTCCACTGGTTACAGCCATCCGCAGCAGGTCGGTATCGGTATGTTTCTGGAAAAAGGTCAGCCCAAAAGCCTCTACCGTCCCGGCAGCAGCACCGATATCCTGCTGTTTCAGCCCGACAGCATCAATTTTGCCGAGGATCTGCAGCTCAACCAGTCGCGCAGCGGGGTGGCCAGCCGCTTTAGTCAGGGCTTTGGCCGGTCACTGGTTGAGACTGATATCAGGGTGCGGTCTCATTTGGCAACACGAGTATGAAAAGGAGTGCGTCATGTCTGAAATACTAGCGCTGGGAACCGTAACCATTGTGCTCGCCATCTATCTCTGGTGGGGCTTCACGGTCTTGCCGGCTGAACGCTGGCAGATCTTTGCCACCATGCCGGAACGTAAAAACGGCCAGGGCAGCTGGCAAGGGATCAACTTCACCTGGTACGGCATTCTGACTGCCAACGCCTATCTGGTGGCCGTTGCGGTGTTGCTGGTACTGCTTGGTTCCGTAGGGGTAACGTCGGTCGCAACCGCCCTGCTGGCCCTGTCCATGCTGGCTTGCTGCGTACCGGCCTCGCGGCTGGTGGCACGGATCGTGGAAAAAAAGGCCCACACCTTCACGGTAGGTGGTGCGGTCTTTGTGGGGATCATCATCACACCGTTTGTGATCATGGCACTCAACCGGCTGGTTGGCCCCCGGCTCGATTTTCAGATACCGGTTATGGCAGCCTGGGCAGCCATTGCGATTGCGTATGCCTTTGGTGAGGGGCTGGGACGGCTGGCCTGTATCAGCTTCGGCTGCTGCTATGGCAAGCCGGTGGCATCAGGTTCCGGCCTGCTGGCCCGTCTGTTCACTGGCAGGGGTTTCGTGTTTTTTGGCAGCACCAGGAAGATCGCCTATGCTGATCAGCTTGACGGGGTTGAGGTGATCCCGGTACAGGCCATGACTGCGGTACTCTACACCGGCTGCGGACTGATCGCCGCTGCACTGTTTCTGGGGTCACATCACACTGCCGCCTTTCTGGTGGCAGTGATCACCACCCAGGGCTGGCGCTCCTTCTCAGAGACCCTGCGGGCCGACTATCGCGGTGCAGGCAGGATATCAGCCTATCAGATCATGGGAGTGGCCGGTATGCTGTACGCGCTTGTGATGGCATGGCTGCTGCAAACCGGGACGATGACACCGCCAGTACTTGCCGCAGGGCTGCGGGGGCTCTGGCAACCGGCCATACTGCTCTTTCTGCAGGGGATCTGGCTGGTGATCTTCGTCTACACCGGCCGCAGCACGGTAACCGGGGCCACGCTCAGCTTTCACGTCCATCATGAGCGGATTTGAGCACACTGTCAGCCCGCTGCGGCAGCGGATTCTGGAACCGCTGACCCAACGTTGCAGAATGATTGCAACCAGCGGGCTTGCGCCACGCAAACTGGCACAAACGCTCTGCATCGGCGGCGCGCTGGGGGTTCTGCCGCTGATCTGGGGCACCTCCCTGATCTGCTTCTGGCTTGCGCACCGGTTCAGGCTCAACCATCTGGTGCTGCAGTCTGTCAATTATCTGCTCTATCCTGTTCAGCTTGCACTATTGATTCCGTTTTGCAAACTGGGCCTGCTGCTGATTCCCTGGAGGCCAACAGTGCTGCCCGTTCAGCTCTCAAACCTGACACAGACAGGATTTTCCAGTGCATTCCCGCTACTGCTCTGGTTGACGTTCAAGGCATTGCTTGCCTGGCTGATCACCGTGCCGGTGCTTACCCTGACCGTATATCTGATGCTGCTTGGCACGGTCATCAAATGGCGGGAGACCTCAATGACCTGCTCCGATCCCTGAAATGAAAACGGTATCAAACGGTCATAAACGGCAGTTCCACCTGCCGCTTGACAAATACCTCAGCGACTGAAAACGGTACCCTGTTTTGTTAGTCAGCCATGTATTGCAACTACACTTGACAGTTTGTAACCAATTTGGCACCAGCCTGAAACAGACTGGTGTTTTTTTTGTGGCATACTGAACTACCGGTTCATATCGAAACAGTTGGAGGTGCTCCCATGAAAAGAGATAAAGTTCTGTTCGTCTGTATCCACAACAGCGCCCGCAGTCAAATGGCAGAAGCGTTTCTGAACCAGATCGCGGGCGACCGCTTTGAGGCAAAGAGCGCCGGACTTGAACCGGGGGTTCTGAACCCGTTGGCAGTCGAGGTAATGCAAGAGCTGGGGATTGACATCTCGGCCAATCAGACCAAGGATGTCTTTGAGATGTACAAAAAGGGCGAGATCTACAGTTTCGTCATCACGGTCTGTGACGGAGCCAATGCGGAGCGCTGCCCGATCTTTCCCGGCATTGTCAGCCGGCTGCACTGGAGTTTTAACGATCCGGCAGCCCTGCAGGGCAGTCAGGAAGAGAAGCTTGAAGCGGCACGGGAGATCAGGGATCAGATCCGTACTGCAGTGTCACGCTTTATCATGGAGTACAGTTAAAAAAAACCGCATAACCTTTGCAAGCTATGCGGACCTCTATTGTCTCATTTCATTCAGCATGTATGCCGTCAGATCGGCGAAACCTGTTCCTCCAGCTGGCTACAGCCGGACAGGCACAGTCTGCCAGTGTTGCCGTTGCTGGAGTAGATACTCTTCAGCTCGGCACCGCAGGCATAGTTGACTACTTCCATCCTGAACCTGGGCAGTACCTCATCAATCGTTTTTGAAACAGCCCTGCTGCCGCACTCCAGACAAAACTCCTTCAGATTCTTCATGCCCTGACACCTCCGTTCATTGTTAAAATCATGAGCTGATCCTAGCATACTGTTGTGTCAGCCATGTTATGGCTGCACGAACATCATGCAACAAATCAGCAGCACACGGAATGTCAGCAGCAGTTTCAGTCAGGGCTTTGACAGGCCGCCGACAGAACCTGTGCAGCTGTCACCAAATTCTGACAAAGCCTTAACACGACTGTCATATTTTCTGTGTATGGTTACCTTCTCATGCCATTGCTGACTATGTCGTGAGACCATCATGTTTTAAGGAGCCGGGTATGATCACCCCAGCCGAACTGCAACAACTTGCTGAAACCCGTGGAACACCACTGTTTGTGATTGACCACGAAGAATTGCGCAACAATTATGCCACCTTCAAGCAGCACCTTCCCCGTGTTCAGGCCTATTATGCGGTCAAGGCAAATCCTGATCCGGCCATTGTGCAAACCCTGTTCGAGGCCGGGGCAAGTTTTGATGTTGCCTCCATGCCCGAATTCAGGGTGGTCTATGACATCATCAAGGATCTGCCGGAGCAGGAACGGCAGGACTGGATCTGGGACAGAATCATCTATGCCAATCCGATCAAGGCCAATGAAACGCTGGTTGAACTTGATCAGTACAAACCGCTGGTGACCTTTGACAATAGCGAAGAGATCGCCAAGATCAGACAGTACGCCCCCCATGCCGGTCTTGCGCTGCGGATCAGGGTGCCTAACACCGGAGCTATGGTGGAACTCTCCTCAAAATTTGGCGCCGGGCCGGGGGAGGCGGTTGATCTGATTCTGGAGGCGGACAAACAGGGACTGACGGTGGAAGGCTTGAGCTTTCATGTGGGCAGCCAGACCACCAATTTTGAAAACTTTGTCCAGGCTATCAATCTTGCGGCGCATATCTTCAGAGAGGCCAGGGATCGTGGCTACGACAAGATGAACCTGCTTGATATCGGTGGTGGTTTTCCTGCCCCCTATGATGAGTCTGTCAAGCCGTTCAGCGAACTGGCCCGCAAGATCAATGCCGAGCTTGATCGTCTTTTTCCACCTGAAATCGAAATCCTTGCCGAGCCGGGCCGGTTCATGGTCGCCACCGCAGGCACTGCTGTGGCAAAAATCATCGGCAAGGTCGTCCGGGACGGAAAGCTCTGCTATTATATTGATGACGGGGTCTATCACACCTTTTCCGGGATCATTTTCGACCACTGCAGCTATCACCTGGAATCATTCAAAAAGGGGCCAACCCAGATCTGCACCGTATTCGGTCCGACCTGTGACGCCCTTGATGTTATTTCCATGTCGGAAGAGCTGCCCTACAATCTGGAACGGGGGGATCTGCTTTTCAGCAGAAACATCGGCGCGTACAGCGGTGCTTCATCCACCTGGTTTAATGGCTTTCCACCGGCCCAGGTTGTTCATGTCAATCGTTAATCCGTGATCGTGGTGACGTAAACAGTCCTGCCATCCGGGCAGGCAAGGAGAGTAGACCATGGCAACAAAAGAAGAACGGTATGCCGCTATTGCAGCAAACATGAGAAAACAGCGCTTCCCGGAATTACCGGTAAAGCATGAATGGGTAGAATTGATTACCCGTCTGTGCCGTGATGACAATCACCACTTGCGTGAGATCGGTATTTCAGAACTCAGTCATTGTGCTGAAAGGTCAACACACACCAGAAAGGTTTGATATTAATTCCGGCTCTGTGGCAAGAGCCCCCCAAAATAGTAACAAACCGGATTCCTTGCAGCGGGGCTCCGGTTTTCCTGTTTCTGGTGATAGGGAATCAGGGCACAAAAAAAGGAACGCTTGGGCTGGGGGGCTCTGGTAGAATTTTGCAGCGCTTCAGCCGCTGTTTTCAAACGTACCTTCAAACGTCCGGAGGCTCCAAAAAATATCGTCTCCTACGGTTGCAAAAGGTAAAATATCGTCTATGTATCTATAGGGTACCGGTTGTTTTTTTTGATGCTGCCCCGGATGGCTGAAGGAGGGCTTTGCATGACAGTTCTTGCTGATAACGCAGGCATCGTATCCACGCTCTTAACCGGTCGTCTGCAACGGTTACTGTTGGCAAGTGCCCTGGTGCTGCTTGGCGTCATCCTGTCTGCCTGCAATCAGAGACAGGAAACCAGTGGTCCCCGCTACGGTGATGCCCCCCGGGAGAAAACTGCAGTACGCAGCTGTACTGTAGCCGTACACCCGCTGCACAACCCTGCCAAACTGACCGAAGCATACCAGCCGCTGATAGACTATCTGAACAAGCGGCTGTC
>CAXNJF010000045.1:0-8616 GCA_964202585.1 Trichlorobacter sp.
GCCGGCAATCTGGGCAATCTGGCAGGAACCGCGCCGCTGGCCTTTGCGGTCGGCTCGCTGGGCTGGCGTTCATCATTTATGTGGATTGCGCTTGTGCAGGGTTTGGTTACCGTACTGATTTTTTTAAAGGTACAAGACCGCCCGGAACACCCCCTGGAACCGGAAACCGGTGAACATCTTGAAAAACCGGGGATGCTGGCTGCCTGGGGCACCATCGCCCGTAACCGTTCCTTCTGGCTGCTGGCAGCCATCGCCTTCTGCTGGTACGGCAACTACCTGGCCGTGCAGGGGTTGTGGGGCGGGCCGTATCTGATGCACCTGATCGGGCTTTCGCGGGAAGGGGCAGGTCAGATGCTGATGTGGACCTCGGTCGGCTTCATCATCGGTTCCATGCTGACCGACCGGATTGCGCGAAAGGTCTTCCACTCCTACAGCCGCACCCTGCTGGCAGGCCAGCTTTGTCTGGTGCTGCTTATGAGCGGATTTCTGGGTTGGCTGCCGTTGTTGCCCCACTGGGGGCTGGCAATGTATTTTCTGGGGATCGGACTCACGGTTTCCACCGGCGTGATGATCTACCCGATCATCAGGGCCATGGTGCCGGTCAGTATGGTGGGGACCGGTCTGACCTCATTAAACTTTTTTGTGCTGATGGGCTCTGCAGTAGCGCAGCAGGGGATGGGAGTGATCATTGCTCATTCTGGCGGGTATACTGCGGAGGGATTCAGAGCTGCCTTCAGTGTGCCGATTATTGCGCTGTTGTTAACCAGCCTGTTGTTTGTCTTTGCCCGCAACTGCCCGGCGGGGGAGTGATTTCCCGGCAGACGTCAACCCAAGCAGTCTCTTCAATTCACTCATCCTGACCGGTTTGGTCAGATAATCGTCAAAACCCTCTGCACGCAAACGTTCTTCAGTGCCTTTCAGAGCATCGGCAGTCAGGGCAATGATCCGGGTATGCCGTGTCTGGGGCCCCTCCAGATCACGAATCATTTTGCACGCCTCAACGCCACCCATCACCGGCATATGGATATCCATCAGGATCAGATCAATACCGCCTTGCTGCCAGACCTCAACCGCCTGTTTCCCGTTATCAGCGCAAACCGGACAGTGCCCCAGCTTCTGGAGCAGCAGCAAAGCGGTGCGCTGATTCAGCGGATTATCCTCGGCAACCAGGATGATGAGGGAATGTGCGGAATCCACCACCGTTTCGGCCGCTGAGGGGACAGCCGCAAGCTCCTCATGTGGCTGCAAATGCCGGAAAGGGAGATCAACATGAAAACAGCTGCCCTGGCCTTCTTTACTTTCTGCCCAGATACGCCCCCCCATCAGTTCAACAAGCTGGCGAGAGATTGCAAGTCCTAATCCGGTTCCCCCAAACCGTCGGGTTGTGCCCGCATCGGCCTGGGTAAACGGATCAAATATCTTTTCAAGTACCGACACCGGCATCCCTATGCCGGTGTCGCAGACACGAATCCGCAGCACAGTCTGATCAGCCAGCGTCTCTAGCGGGTGTGCCTCAACAGTTATTTCACCCTGCTCCGTAAACTTGGCCGCATTCGAGATCAGATTAAGCAGAATCTGCTTGATCCTGAGCTGGTCGCCGTACACCAGACGGGGCAGCTCAGGCGAGAGCTGCAATTCATAGCGCAAACCCTTGGTCTGTATGCGGGAGACCTGCATGGAGAGCACATCCTGCAGGCAACGCTGCAGTGAAAAACCGCTACACTCAAGCTCAATCCGCCCTGCCTCAATTTTGGACAGGTCCAGGATATCATTGATGATCGCCAGAAGATTGTCACCTGAAGTCTCGATGGCATTCAGATACTCCTGCTGCTCATCATTCAGCTCCGTCATGCGTAACAGCTGAACCATACCGATGACGCCGTTCATCGGTGTGCGGATTTCGTGGCTCATATTGGCAAGAAACTCGCTTTTGGCCTGATTTGCCGCTTCAGCAGTTTTTGTGGCTGCCTCAAGCTGATTGGTGCGGTCAGCCACACGCTGCTCTAGCTCGCTGTTCAGCTGCTGGGTCTCCGTCATCATGCTGTTCAACCGTTGCGTCATGGTGTTGAACGATCCGCTCAGTCTGCCTATCTCGTCATGGGCAGTTGCGTCCACGGTGACGGTCAGATCGCCATCCGCAATAGCCTGCGCTGCCTGACTCAGACGATCAAGCCGTCTGGTCAGCAGGCGTCCGAAGATCAATCCGGCAATCGCGATAATGCACATGGCGGTCAGCGCAATTACCAGACCACGTCGGGTCACGCGCCAGGTTGCGTCGTTCAGCTCCTTGTTGGAAAACTGGATGGCAACCATCCCGCTTCCGATCTCCCGTTTGCGCCAGAACATCTCCGGGGTATCGGTAAACGTCCCTGGCAGCCGGTTACCTACCTCGGCAAAGCTGGAACTGACGACCACCACTCCGGAGGCATTTGCCACCAGTACCTTTCTGATGTGGGGGTCCTGAACCAGTTTTTCTGCATACTGCTGCAGCTCGCTGAACTCTACGGTAAAAAGAGAGGTCTGACTCAGATCACTGAACAGATCCAGAAGAACCTGCTCATTGACGGCCAGCTGCTCACGGCTGCTCTCGCGGGAAAACTGCAGGGTCTGGCTAAGCACCAGCACCATCATTACCGCTTCCAGTAGAAAAATAGAGGCGGCAATGCGAAATTTGAGTGAGCTGAAAAAGGCAGGCATGGCTATTTTCCGGAACGGATGTAGCTCCTGATAACGTCATAGTCACTGTCCCTGGCTACAACAAACGGCTTGTAGTTGAGATCGGCCAGGATTTTTTTGCCGACTGGCGTTGCGGGAAGATTCAAGATTGTCTCCAGCAACAGTTCCCGGTCGCGCAGCGGCACTCTTTTATGCACCACAAACAGGGTATGCGGAACTTTTGAAGAGGTATGCACCACCCTGAACGGTGCCGTCAGTTTCTTTTCCTTCTCAAACTGTTTCACCATCTGGATCGAGGCGACACAGACATCGGCCTCACCGATCAGGACGTTTTGCAGACAGGAGAAATGATTCTTTGAATATTCACGGACAACATTTTTTCCGGGGCTGAGACCGGCGGACTGCAGCGACATGTTGGCCAGATGGGAAACCGCTGCGTCAGGCGGGGGAGAAACGACTTTTTTCCCTTTCATCTGCTGGATATTATTGATACTGCTGGACGGGCTCACCACGAACAACGCCTCAAGATCCTCGTTTCTTCTGGCCAGCGGCAGGTAGTTGTGTTTGTCGTGGGCCTCCACATAATCAAAGGGCTGCACATGGGCAAGATCGTAATACTCGCTGTTCAACACGGCCTCAAACGCCTCAAAGGTCGGTTTGGTTCCCAGTCTGACCTTTTTCCCCACAGCCTTTGACAGCTCACCGGCAAGCGGGTTAAACAGCTCCTGCAGTTTGGTAACCGGCATATTGGGGAAGACCCCCATTTCATACCCTTTATCTTCTGCAGACGCTGTTACGGCTTGATTGCCAAGCAGGCTGAACGTAAAGAGCAGCAGTATAAAAAGTCTCATGGTCACACCTTGTCACCTTTGGGGTTGTGCAATCAGTTTCTGGCATTTATTCCCGGGCTGCAATCACTTTCTCATACCCTGAACTGGTGCACCATATGAAAATGTGCGGACACCGGTTATGCGGTTATAGCCGATGGTGCTGCCGATCATGGAGAGCGCCAGCAGCAGCACATGCCGATAGCTAACGATTTTTTTGCACCATGCTTTCTAGTTGATCCCTTTTCCGTTCAGATAGACACCATACTTTTTATCAACCCCCTGGATATGGTTCACCAGCCAGTTACGCAGAAAGTTCATTACCTCACCGCTCAGGGCAGAACTGCTGCCATGAAACTTTTTCTGCAATTCAAGCGCGGTTTTGACCAATTCTTTATGGGCCAACTTATGCTGTTCCAGATCGGGGAAGTTCTGCTGGGCCAGAATTTTCTCTTCGTCGGCAAAATGGGTGGCGGTATACTGGATCAGACCGTCCAGGATTGATTTCAAGGCATCATGCCCCTTGCCGCTGTTCATGGCGTCATTCAGTTGATTGACCATTTCGATCAAGCGCTTATGCTGATTATCAAACTGCTGCACATTAATACTGAACTGCGGTCCCCACTGCATCAACGAGACGGACTCCCCCATCATTCTGTCCAGAATGGCCAGAAGTTTGTCAGAGTTGGCCAGCATCTCATTAGACAGGTCATTCGCACGGTTCTTGTCGCCGCTGTTATAGGCCTGCACCGCCTGCTTGCCCAGATCATGGACTTTGGCATGGGGCCCCTCGATCTCGCTGAAGATCGGCAGATGGCCGCAGCTTTGCTTGCCTGAGCTCTGACACCATTTACCAAAGGCGCAGTTCAGGTGGGTGGAAAGGTTGTTGGGATCAAGTCGCGTTGCACCACTCAGATGTGCCCGGATCTTGCCGGTAAAGATCATATGGGCACTCTTGGCTTTTTTAAGGCTTAAGTTGACACTTTCTTCAACAATAAATTTGTTCAGGTTTGCCAGCAAGGCGTCTGCATATTCATTCAGGTGGCTGGCTTCCAGAGCCGATTCCTGAGCATTGCTTGAGCTCTGATTAACTGACTCGGTGATCCGCATCATGTTGCCGCTGATCTCACTGGTGGTGGCGGTCTGTTCCTCGGCCGCAGTGGCGATCTGGTTGATCTGCATTGAAAGGCTGTTGATCTGGTCAAGTATCCCTTCAATGGCATCGCCGGAACGGGATGCTTCATGGCTGCCCTGCTGAACCTGCTCCACCCCCTCTTCCATAGCTCCCACCGCTGCCCTGGTCTCCTGCTGGATCGCCTTGATCATGGCGCCGATCTCTTTGGTGGCCTTGGTGGTCCGCTCGGCCAATGCCCGTACCTCATCGGCAACCACGGCAAAACCGCGTCCCATCTCACCGGCCCGGGCCGCTTCAATGGCCGCATTCAAGGCCAGCAGATTGGTCTGGTCGGCAATATCTTCAATCGTGCCGATAATCTGGCCGATCTGGTCAGAGCGCTGCCCCAGTGATTCAACCGTCCGGGCGGTGTCACGTACCCGTTCTGCAATCTTCTCCATCACGTTGATACTGTTCTGGATGATGGCAGCCCCGTCGGTGGCCTGACCACTGGCCTGATGGGCACTGTCAGCAGCCATCTGGCAGTTGCTGGCAATGTCACCAGAGGTAGCTGCCATCTCTTCCCCGGCAGTGGCAACCGTCACCGCTTCCGAGGCAACCCGCTCTGAACCTGCTGCCATCTCTTCCGAGGACATGTGCACCTTTGAGGCCGCTGCCGTAACATCAGCAGCAATGCCGGACAACGCATTGATGCTGCTGGTAAAGGTGGCAGCAACCCGGTCAAAGGAGCCGGCGATCTGTGCCATTTCATCATTGCCTTCCAGGTGGCAGCGGGCGGTCAGATCACCACTTTCAATAATGGTTGCGGTCTCCAGCAACTTTCTAGTGGGTCCGGTGATTGAACGGATTAAAATAATCACCAGTACCAACACCACAACGAATGAAGCCACAACTATCACAGACAAAAAGAGAACGGTGCGCTGCACATCTGCTTTCAGCGCCTCTTTGGCCTTAGTGATGTTTTTGTCGTTTGTGGTTGCGTAATCAACAATGCTTTTCTCAATCAGGTGGGTGGCCTCTTTGTATTCACCAATCGCCTTGTTTGCGTCCTGGGTGCTGGTAATGGCACCGGATTTTATCTGGGCTGTTACCTTTAAAAAACCCGAGCCATAGCTCTCAAGCGCCTTGTTGAGGCCATCCAGCAGTTCCTTGTCCTTTGGCTCGGTTTCAAGCTGCAGTAGCGTTTCCATCCGTTTGGCAGCATGCCCTCGAACGTCTTCCCATTTTTTGATGTACTCATCCACCTTGGCAGGGTCGGATATGTTGATAAAGGTATCTTTTTCAAATCGACGCAGCATGTTGGTGTTGGCTCGCAGACGATGGGCGTTTTCTACGATTTTTGCATCCCCTTCGATCACCTGGTTACCCTTTGTGGCAACTGATTTAACTGCATAAATCCCTATGCCACCCAAGACCAGGATAAATACCAGGCAGGCGCAGAATCCCAGAATCAACCGTGTGCTGATTTTCATGTTCAATCTCCTTTGGATAAAAGACCTGAGCCACTATCTTCCGCTACGCTTCTTATTATTCATTCCATCTCCTTTAGGCCCTGTGGCTCCTCAGGGAGCAGGGTTACATCGGAATTGTGATATAAAAACTGGTGTTGCCATTTTTGCAGCTGAAACCTACTTCACCCTTCAGATACTTTTCACCAAACAGCTTCATGCTGTAGGTGCCGATCCCGCGTCCATCCGTTCCCTTGGTGCTGAACGAGCGCTTGAATACCTGTAGCTGCACTGATTCCGACATCTCTCCCACGTTGGTCACCTCAATCCGTAAGCCCCGTGCAACCGGGATGGTCTCAATAGTCACCATGCCGTTTTTCGGGGAAGCCTCCAGGGCGTTTAAGGTCATGTTGCCCACTATCCGCCGTAGCAGTGCCCTGTCAGTGGTAACAGAGCAATGCTCCACCATCCCCAGCACCACGGTGCGGCCAGGTGTTTTAACGTGGTTCTCATAGAGACAACGTACATCCTCAAGCAGCTCATAGATGTCAATTACCTCCTGTACCGGTATATACTCTCCCCGTTCGGCTGCCAGCAGACGCCGCTGATGGTTGATGTCATCAATCAGATTATCTGTCAGCGAAACCATCCAGCGCTTGTACTCTTCCTCTTCTTCAGCAGAAACCCCGTCAACAATCAACGTGGCAACACCGAGAATACCTCCGGCAGTGTTGAGCACATCATGGAAAAACACCCGTTCAAGTACATTTCGTCGTTTGTCTGAGCTGATGTCTTTTAAGGCAAAGATGGTGAACGGGATTTTGTCAACCTCCAGTGGCGCGGCTATCACTTCCAGATCAAGCGAGGTCATGCCGCCACCCTGAAGCGTTACCCGGCACTCGCCTGAGGCGGTATCGTGGTTTTTCTGGCTAGCCAGAATTGTTAGCACCGCGCCACAGACGGAACAACTTTCTGCAGTGCCGCAACCATCAGGGCCTTCTGTAAAGTGCAAGCAACTGAGCGCCTCACCGGGACGTTTTCCCAGCAGCTGATCTGCGTGAGTGACACCAAATATCTGCATTAACCGTTTGTTGATACCAACAATCTGGCGCTGCTGATTCAGGATTACTACAAAATCAGGCATGGCATCTATGACCGGTTTGAGCAGGGGCGAGTTGGTCACTGCATCTCTTTCCATGTAAAGTACAGCTTCATCCGCCCGGCCTGCCGGGGCAAAAAAAGTTTCAAGGTTTGTCGTATGCATGGTTATACTCTCCAACGTTTTCAGGATTGCAAGATATGAAGTATCCGGACAGGTTTAAGTCGACGTTTATGTACGCGCCCTGTTTTATGCAGGAAGGCGACCTGCATGTGCGACCACATACTGCTTGTCAACCACCTGAATGTGGTTTGCCAGCCAGTTTTTAAGGAAACTTACAACTTCAAGCGGCTTGACAACCTTTTTTTCATGATAGTCTCGCTGGATCTCAAGCAGTCTTTTGACGAAGCGGTAGTGTTCCTGTTCGTGTGCTGCAAGATCGCTGTAACTTATGGATTTCATCCAGTGTTCTTCCGTATTAAAGTGATAGAGTACGTAGTCTGAAAGTTCATTCAGTATCTGTTCAAACTGATTTGCAGCAGTACCTGCCTGAATGGCCTCATACAGACGGTTTATAAGATTAACCAGCTGCCGGTGATGATCATCAAACATCTCAATACCCGTACCAAACTGATCACTCCAGTCTATGAATGCCACGATCCCCTCCTTGAAATGACTGCCAGAACCTGGCGAAAACTTGCTATCTTCCGTGTAGTTGCAGCTTTCGCTTGATGCTTGTATCCATCCAGCTGGAAACCATGGCCAGGCGTGCGATATCTTCAGGCTTGATCTTTTGCAGCTCATCCACCGTCAACCGGTAGCCTTCCTCTTTGCAGATAGCGTCAAGCTGCATGGTGGCGCGCTGCCGCATCAGGTCATCCGTTAAAAGGCGCCCGAGTAATTTTTCAACCTCTTCCTGTGACATATCAGTCCTCCTGTGTCTCAAAACGAAACAGTTCCTTCAGCTGAAGCCGTAGCCCTGCCTATGAAGAAGCCAGAAGTATGCCAAAGAGAAGAATACGGCTAAACGGTTAATATTGTGGTGGGTTTAAGGGATAATCGGTGGCCGGCATGTCTCAATACGACACATAATGGGGGGGGTGTTTCAGATTGATACAGTTTGGCCTGCTGTTGCAATCAGGAGTTCGTCAATTATTCAAAACGCCAGTTCAATAACACAGAGCCAGTTGAGCACACAGAAAAATCAACCCAAATAAAGCAGCTGGCCGCTAAAGAACACAGAGACCATAAAGAATTCAGACCATTTAGAATATGTTTTGAACAGACCTTCCCGGTATTTCTGAAAATGCTTTCAACTACCTGTTTTTCTTTTTATTTCTTTGTGCTCTTTTGCGGCAAACTGCCGTTTTCAGGATCAAATGCATTTATGGGGTACATAGCCCTTAGATTTTTACTCTGTGTTCCCTGTGC
>CAXNJF010000046.1:0-8499 GCA_964202585.1 Trichlorobacter sp.
GGACTTATCCATCACTTTAAAATTGCCAGTGAAGGGTATTCGGTGCCTGAGGGTGAAGTTTATATGGGGATTGAAGCACCCAAGGGAGAATTGGGTTACTACATTGTCAGCGACGGAAGTAGCAAGCCATACCGTATGAGAATTCGTCCGCCATCATTTGTTAACCTGCAGGCCATTGAAACTATGGCAAAAGGTGCAATGATCGCAGACCTGGTTGCCATCATCGGTACGCTGGACATCGTGTTGGGCGAGATTGACCGCTAAACTGAGACCGAAAAGGGGAGGCCGCAGATGAGTGAAGCGGTTGCTGTTACTGAAAATACTGAAATGGAAGAGCCGGTCATTGATCTGGATCTTGCAGAGCAGGTTATACAAAAATACAAGGATATCCCCGGTAATCTGATGCCCATTTTGCAGGGTATTCAGGATGGTTACGGTTATGTGCCCAAAATTACCGTTGCTTATGTTGCTGAGCGCCTGAATGTCTACCCAAGCCAGATCTACGGTGTACTGACTTTCTACGCCCAATTCCATTTGAAGCCACGCGGCAAGTTCATCATCAGGGTCTGCATGGGAACTGCCTGCCACGTGCTTGGCGCCGAGCGAATAAAAGAATCGTTTCATGACCGCATTAAAATTGGTCATGCCGAAACCACACCAGACCGCCGTTTTACCTTTGAATTGGTTGCCTGTCTAGGCGCCTGTGGTATGGCGCCACTTGCAATGGTCAACGATGAGACCTATGGCAAGATGACGGTTCAAAAAGTTGACGAGATCATTAAGGAATATTCTTCGCTCCCGATCTAGGTACGGGACGTTTGTCAGGGGACAGAACACATGGCTGAAGCAATCAAAATCTTGATCTGCCAAGGAACGGGCGGCATTTCCGCCGGAGCCAAAAAGGTAGAAGCCGAGTTCAACCGAATCATTGCTGAAAAGGGGCTTACTGCTACCGTTGGCAAGCGTTGCGATGTCATTAAGACCGGCTGTCGCGGTCTTTGTGCAAACGATGTATTGGTTGATATTGTTGATGACAAAGGCTGTACTACCTATGACTTTGTGCTTCCGGAAGAAGTTGCAAAGATCGTTGATGAACACATAGTTGCCGGTGAGCCGATTGAGAAGCGCAAGGCAAAACCATACTATAACAAGTTTGTTGATGCCCAACGCCGGATCGTTATGTCAGGCTGCGGTCAGATAGACGCTGAATCGCTTGACGCATATCTTGCTGAAGATGGTTTCAAGGCTGTTGAAAAGTGTATCAAGACCATGAAACCGGCTGAAGTAACTGAAGAAGTTAAAAAGTCAGGTTTGCGCGGTCGTGGAGGCGGTGGCTTCCCTACCGGTATGAAGTGGTCTTTCTGTGCTGCATCGCCGGGACATCATAAATACATCATCTGTAACGCTGACGAAGGTGACCCAGGCGCTTTCATGGATCGCTCCATTCTGGAAGGTGACCCGTACTGCATTATAGAGGGTATGATGATCGCCGGTTATGCTATCGGTGCCCAGTTTGGTTATGTTTACGTCCGTGCCGAGTATCCTTTGGCAATCGACCGTCTTCAGAAGGCGATTGATACCTGTTATGAAAAAGGGTATCTGGGCAAAAACTGTATGGGGCTTGGCTTTGAGTACGACATGCGGATTAAAAAAGGTGCGGGAGCGTTCGTCTGCGGTGAAGAAACAGCGCTGATGGCATCCATTGAAGGCGAGCGCGGTATGCCCCGTCCCCGTCCGCCATTTCCTGCTGTTAAGGGCCTCTGGCAGCACCCTTCGAACATTAATAACGTTGAGACCTTTGCCAACGTACGTCACATCATTAATAACGGTTCCGAGTGGTATGCTGCAATCGGCACTGAGACAACCAAGGGAACCAAGATTTTTGCTGTTACCGGTAAAGTGAAGCACACAGGCTTGGTTGAAGTTCCGGCTGGTATGAAGGTTCGTGAAGTTATCTATGATGTTTGCGGGGGCATCCTGAATAACCGCAAGTTCAAGGCGGTTCAGGCTGGTGGTCCTTCTGGCGGATGTATTTCTGCAGAATTACTTGATACCCCGGTTGATTATGACTCACTGATCAAAGCTGGCGCGATGATGGGTTCCGGTGGACTGGTTGTCATGGATGAGACTACCTGCATGGTAGATATATCCAAGTTCTTCCTGACCTTTACTCGAATGGAGTCCTGTGGCAAGTGTGTTCCCTGTCGTATCGGATTAAAGGCTATGCTTGATATCCTGATCCGAATCACAGAAGGTAACGGCCGCGATGGCGATATCGAGACATTAATTGACCTCGGTACCACTATCAAACAGGCATCACTTTGTGGTCTTGGTCAGACTGCTCCGAACCCGGTTCTTTCTACCATACGCTACTTCCGGGATGAGTATGAGGCACATATTAATGACAAGCGCTGCCCTTCCAACTCCTGCAAAGAACTGCTGCTTTGGCAGGTCGTTGAAGAGAAGTGTGTCAAGTGTGGTGCTTGTAAAAAAGCTTGTCCGGTTGATGCGATTGTCTGGGAAAAAGGCGAACTTGCATATCTGGACAAAGAAAAATGTACCAAGTGTAAATCCTGTTATGACGCTTGTCGTTTTATGGCAATTGAGTAAATAGTTACTAGAGACAACTACGCACAACGAGGTTGAGATGGTCACTCTGACGATAGATGACAAGCAGGTATCTGTTAAAAAGGATGCAACGATTTATGACGCCGCCAAAGCTGCAGGCGTTAATATTCCGATCCTTTGCCATGATAAAAAGCTGAAGCCGTTTGGCGCCTGCCGCATGTGCCTGGTTGAGGTGGAGCAGATGAAGGGTCGTTTGATTCCCGCCTGTACTACACCGGTAACTGAAGGAATGATCGTTCGCAGCAGCACTCCTCCTGTAGAAAAAGCACGTAAACTGGTGCTTGAACTGCTGATGCTGAATCACCCGCTTGATTGCCCCGTGTGTGACAAGGGCGGTGATTGTGAATTGCAAAATCTGGCATACGACCACAAGGTTAACAGTAATCGACTGGCTGACGAAAAATTCCAGCATGAAATCGATTATAACAACCCGTTAATTGAACGTGATCAGAATCGTTGTGTCCTCTGCGGCAAATGCGTTCGTATCTGTGATGAAATTGTTGCGCGCGGGGCCCTCACTTTTATCAGTCGTGGTATCGAAACAAAGATCGGTACTGAATTTGACGGTCCACTCAGTTGTGAGTTCTGCGGTTCCTGTATCTCTGTTTGTCCGGTAGGCGCTTTGCTGGCTCGTCCTTTCAAGTTCAAGTCAAGATTCTGGGCAATGACAAAGAAAAAGTCAGTCTGCGGTTATTGTGGAACCGGTTGTAATGTAACCCTGGGTGTCAAGGACAATAAGGTTCTGACAACGGTTTATGATGAAAACCAGGGCTTCCATAATGGGCAACTTTGTGTCCGTGGCCGTTTTGGGTACCAATTCATCAGTTCTGACAAGCGTTTGAAGAGCCCTCTCGTCAGAAAAAACGGTCAGCTGGTTGAAGCTGGTTGGGATGAGGCGTTAACTTTGGTTGCCGGGCGTCTGAAGGGGGCGGGTAGTACCGCTGCAGCACTTGCTACACCACGTATGACCAATGAAGAACTCTTGCTGCTGAAGCAGTTGATGACAGAGCAGGTTGGTTCGCAAAATATTGATCACTCTGCTGGTTATGGACACTCTGCCGTTTCTGAGGGACTTGGCAAGAGCCTCGGTGTTGCTGCTTCATCTGCAACCATTCTGGATATTCAAAAGAGTGACCTGATTCTCGCGATCAAGACCGATATATATGAAACTCATCCGGTTGTTGGCTTTGAAATCAACATGGCGGTTAAGAACAAAGGTGCAAAGCTGCACATCATTTCGGATAAACAAGGCAAGCTGTCCCGGTTACCCGGTGTAAAACTGCTGCTTAATCAGCCCACCAGTGATGTTACTTTACTGAATGCTGTTGCAAAAGTACTGCTTGACGAAAATCTTGCTACAACTGCAGCAACTCCAGAACTTGCTGCTGCCCTGAACGATTTTTCGCCGGAGAAAATTGCTGGTGTTTGCGGTGTGACTGCAGAAGAAATCAGGGATCTTGCCCGTGCCTACGCTGCATCCGACAAAGCTCTGATTCTTTTGACCTGCGGTCTTGCCTATCCGGGGGCAGATGCACAACTGGCCCATGCTGCAGTAAATCTGGCCATATTGGGTGGCAAGCTTGGCAAGGAAGGTTCCGGTATACTGGTGCTTCAGGAAAAAAATAACAGTCAGGGAGCCATTGATGTTGGATTTGTTCCTGGTCAAGGCGGGTTGGATGCCCAGAAAATACTTGACGGCTGTTCGACTGGTAGTATTAAAACCCTGCTGATTGCTGGCGAAAATCCTGTTGTTTCATATCCTGGTCAGGCATCAATTAAAAAAGCTCTCGACGCTGTTGAGTTTCTGGTTGTTGCTGACCTGTTCCTGACAGAAACCGCTCAGATGGCTGATGTTGTATTGCCCGTCTGTTCATACGCAGAAAAAGAAGGCACGTTCACCGCTACCGACCGCCGTGTCCAGAAAATTATGCCTGCTATTCCTGCTGTTGGTCAAAGTCGTTCAGAGTTCAATGTTTACGGTGCACTGATCCGTCAGCTTGGCGGGGAAGCTGTAGCAACTCCTGCTGAAGCCTTTGCCAGGATCCCTGCTTACTCCTCTATCTGTTATGCAGAACTTGGTGATGAAGGTTTGTTTGTACCGATACATCTGCAACCGGTACAAGTTGTGCCAAAAGCTTCAGGTCTTTCAGTAGAAAAAGGAAAATTTGCCTTACTGACCGGTGCTTCATTGTACCATTGCGGAACCATGTCACTTTACGGTGAAGGTACTGTTTCGGTGTGCGCTGAGGGATACCTCGAGCTGTCCCGCAAGGATGCTGCAAACATGAAGATTGAAGATAATGATCTCATTACCGTGACTTCAACAACCGGCAAGATTTCTGTAAAGGCACGGATCTCACCAAGAATGTCTGAAGGTGTTGTCTTTGCGCCGTATCATTTCGCTGATGCATCAATTAACACAATCTGGTCTGGTGCAGCTGTTACAGGCGTAACCATTTCCAAGTAACGATTTGTCTGTGTCTTAACGCTACCAGAGAAGGAAGAGGGACCGATGGGAATCGAGATTCTAGGACTGCCGCTGTACTACTACATCGCCATGGTGGCCAAGGTGCTGATCGCGTTCGTGTTCGTGCTTCTGACCGTCGCTTATGCAACCTATGCCGAACGCAAGTTCATCGGCTGGATGCAGGTACGGGTCGGACCGAACCGTACTGGTCCAATGGGGTTGCTGCAACCGATTGCTGATGGTTTGAAGCTCTTCTTTAAAGAGGAGATCATTCCGGACGAATCAAACAAGTTTGCGTTTCTGCTGGCGCCGCTGGTAGCCTTGGTACCTGCATTCATTACCTTTGCAGTGATACCGTTTGGCGATACGATCAAGTTCTTCGGGTATGATGTACCACTGCAGATTGTCGGTTACTATGATGCCGGCGTAGGAAAAGTTGTCGATATAAATGTCGGTATGCTCTATGTTCTCGCCATGTCTTCACTTGGTGTGTACGGTATCGTGCTTGCCGGTTGGGCATCGAACAGTAAGTATTCATTGCTGGGAGGCTTGCGTGCATCTGCCCAGATGATTTCCTATGAACTTGCCGCCGGTCTGGCGATCATTCCGGTCTTCATGCTGGTTGAATCTCTGTCATTGCAGGAGATTATCAAAGCACAGTCCGGCATGAAATGGTTTATCTGGAACAGCCCGATGACATTTGTTGCAGGTATGATTTTCTATGTTGCCACGCTTGCCGAAGTCAACCGTACCCCGTTTGACCTTCCTGAAGCAGAAACAGAACTTGTTTCCGGCTTTTGTACCGAGTACTCGTCCATGAAATACGCCATGTTCTTCATGGCTGAATACGCAAACATGGTAACTGTCAGCGCCTTGATGGTCACCATGTTTCTGGGCGGCTGGGATGGGCCTTTTGTGTCTGCTTTCCCTCTGCTTTCACCACTTTATTTTATTGCCAAAGTATACTTCCTGATGTTTCTGGCCATGTGGATCAGAGCTACCTTACCACGATACCGTTATGATCAACTCATGGCGCTTGGCTGGAAAGTCATGCTTCCATCAGCGCTTGGCCTTATCGTTATTACTGCGATAGCTGGATATTTTGGATTTTACACCTTTAGCGGTCTGTTCAGTCACTAGGCTGTGCCCTATAAACTCTTAGCTAACAAGAACTACAGGATTTAATAAAGGACGACGTTATGCCGAATCCGTTTACGCCAATAATGCAGGGAATGAAGATTACTTTTGGACACATGTTCAAAAAACCGGTCACCCTTATGTATCCTGAGGAACGACCAAAAGTAGCAGAACGCTACCGGGGTCTCCATGCTCTGAAAGTTTCCCATAGCAAGGCCAAGTGTGTTGCCTGTTATCTTTGTCCTACGGTTTGCCCGGCAAAGTGCATTACCGTTGAGGCAGGGGAAGATGCAAATCATGACAAGTTTGCCGCAGTGTATGAAATTGATATGTTACGCTGCATTTTCTGCGGTTATTGTGTTGAAGCCTGTCCTGTCGATGCGCTGAAGATGACCGGTGAATTTGAGTTAGCAAACTATCGTCGCGAAGATTTTGTTTTTACCAAGGAAAGACTTTTAGAAAAGAAATAAAGGAGCGCTGTACATGGACATCTCATCTGTCTTCTTTGCCCTCGTCACAATAGTGGCCATAGTTTCGGCACTACTGGTCGTGACCTGCAAGAACCCGATCAACAGTGCGCTCTCTCTGGTGCTGACGTTCTTCTGCCTGGCTACCTTTTACGCCATGCTGAACGCTCCCTTTATGGCCGCTGTGCAGATCATCGTCTATGCGGGTGCCATCATGGTTCTGATTGTCTTTACGATCATGCTGCTCAACATCAGGGTGGATGCGAACAAGAAAGGTTCACATCAGATTGCTCTTGGTAGCGTGATGGGTATCATAACTCTGCTGCTGACCGGTCTGTTCCTGGTACGTGGCAAGGTTTCCCAACCGGTAGGACAGATAACCAATGAGGTAATTAATGCGCAGGGACATACCGAACTGATTGGTAAGGTGATGTTCACCGAATTTCTGCTTCCTTTTGAAGTAACATCGATCCTGCTGCTGGTAGCCATTGTAGGCGCAGTGATCCTGGCCAAGAGAAAACTCTCCTAGAGGTGCCGTTACCATGGATAATCTGAGCAGCTATCTTATTGTCAGTGCCGTATTATTTTCAATCGGCACCATCGGGGTCCTGACCCGCAAGAATGCCATTGTTGTCTTCATGTGCATTGAACTGATGCTGAATGCTGTTAACCTGACTTTTGTTGCCTTTTCGCGTCATCTCGGCAACCTTGATGGACAGATCTTTGTGTTCTTTATCATGACCGTTGCTGCAGCTGAGGCTGCTGTGGGCCTGGCAATGATGATCGCCTTCTTCAATAACCGTGAGTCTATCGATATTGATGATGCTAATCTGATGAAGTGGTGATCATGCTTACAGCAGAACAGTAGTCTTAATTTGAACCCGTAAAGACGAGATAAAGGAGTAGCTCAATGTTCGACAATGTGTGGCTGATACCACTGTTTCCCCTGATCGGTTTTCTAATAAACGGTTTGTTGGGGAAGAAGATCAAGAACGAGACGGTCATTGGCAGTATAGGTGCTCTTGCCGTGTTCGGTTCCTTCGTCGTGTCGGTAATGACCTTTCTGAAACTGATCGGTCTGCCTGCTGACGAACGTTCAATAAACGTCAAGATCTTTACCTGGATGACAGCAGGAAATTTCACTGCTGACATCGCATTCCTGATTGACCCATTGTCCTGCCTGATGCTTTTGGTGGTGACCGGTATCGGTACGCTCATCCATATCTACTCCATCGGCTACATGCACGGAGAAGAAGGGTTCTACCGTTTCTTTGCCTACTTGAATCTGTTCATTTTTTCAATGCTTTTACTGGTAACCGGCAATAACCTGCTGCTTATGTTTGTGGGCTGGGAGGGAGTAGGTCTTTGTTCTTACCTTTTGATCGGCTACTACTTTCATAAGAAATCAGCTGGTGATGCAGGTAAAAAAGCCTTTGTTATGAACCGGGTTGGTGACTTCGGATTCCTGCTCGGCACCTTCACCCTCTTCTGGTGGCTCGGTCAAACCCATGGTATCTGGACCATCCAGTTTACTGAATTGGCTAAAAATGCCAATCTGTTCCCCACTGGTGGCGTTGTTACGATTATTACACTGTGTTTCTTTCTGGGAGCTACAGGTAAATCAGCACAAATTCCGTTGTATACCTGGTTGCCTGATGCAATGGAAGGTCCGACACCGGTTTCAGCATTGATCCATGCGGCAACCATGGTTACTGCTGGCGTCTATATGATTGGACGGATGAGTTATCTGTTTATCCGCTCCCCTGAAACCATGATGACGGTTGCTGTAATTGGTGGTTG
>CAXNJF010000047.1:0-8495 GCA_964202585.1 Trichlorobacter sp.
TGGTGCAGGCGATGGTTGAGATTCTTTTTGCAGAACGTGTGGAGATTCCGCTTTTCGACGGAAACTGACCTGGTCAATCGGGTCGGCGTTACCGTCGATCTGAATCGTCTGGATTTTTCCGGAGCGATGGATGACGATCAGTTCATCAGCCATGACGGTTACGGATGTAAGCAGTAAACCTGTGGCTGCCACTCCAATCAGTTTCAAACTGTTCATGTAAGCTCCCATCTGTACTGTTTGAAGCGGGCAGGGTAGCACGTACCCTGCCCGGCTTGATGCAACCTAAAAAATAACCTGCAGCTGTGTGATAAAGGTGTTGAAATCCTTGCTGCGCAGGGGGTTAAGACCGTACTGGTCAGTGTAGATCCCCTTTTTGTTAAACATGGTCATACCATATTCCATGGTAACCTTCAGATTTTGTCCCCAGATATAATAGTTTGCGCCGAACCCGGCCCAATCTACCTGCTGGTTGTATATGTTGTTCAGATTGGCAAACTTCCACTGCTCATAGCGGCCAAAAAACTGCAGGGGCAGCATAGGCAACATATACCCTGCCTTGGCGTACCAGCCGTTCTTTTCACCGTTCAGGCCGTATGTGTCAGGATCAGGATTGGCTCCCAGGTAAGCGTCGTCCATCTTGTAGCGTACATAGGCACCGGATACGGTCATGGTCCCCAGCTCTTTAAAGGGGTACTCCAGATAGCCATCCACAGTCCAGGCGTAGTAATCTTTCTTTCCGGCTCTGGCAAAAACGTCACTGTAGGCAATGCTAGGCTCGTACTGCATGGCACCGCCGATGGTCAGTACTTTTTTCTTGCCCAGATAGGTGCCTTTATAACCGTAGTCAGATTCCGGATCCAGCAGACTGACATGCATCCGGCCGGTATAGCGGAAGTTCGATTTGGGTGATGTATCGCCGGAGGATGCTTTGCGTCCTTCCATGACATCCAGTCGGTACTGGACCATATCCTTGAAGAAGTTACCCCAGATTGCTACCCCCATATCCCTTGTTTTGACAAAGGGAGCGTTGATGAACAGCGAGCGGTCCAGGGTCAGCGGCATCTCGCACGCTTCAAGGTTCTCTCGGGAGAAGTTATACTTGAACTTGCCTACGTTAATCTTGAAGGCATCATGAATGTTAAAACGGATGACTGCATCAAGCATGGTGAATTCAGGATCAGTGGGGTTTTTATTCACCCCCAGGGTGTTGAGGCTGGTCTGATCAACAAATTCGGTCTGCACATACAGGCTCATCATGTCGCCGTACTCACCCATTAAGGCCAGCCGGTTACGACGGAAGTTGAAGTTTGTTGTTGTAGAGTCATTGTTGGGACCGGAACCGGTGTCCCGGACGCTCATTTGAAACTGTCCCTTGTAATCAATCTGCAGCACGCCCTTGTCATCAGGGCCGAAGGTTATCTGCGGACCGGCGAAGGCTGGTGTAGCCAGGCCAAGCATCAGGGCAGCTGAAGCGCTGATTTTTCCAAATTTTGTCATATGGATATTCTCCTTTTACGTAGGTAATAAGTTTGGAAGCTCGTTATCTCTAGCAACCGCTGGCACTGCCACCGCCACCCGTAGCTGTGGAGGTTGAGGAAGAGCCGCTTCCGATGAAGTAGGCCTTATCGTCAGTGAGAATCTGATTTGCACGTGGATCGGTTACTGTTGAATACATGGCGTTGGACACCGGATCTATGGTGAGTGCAGCGCCGATATCAGTTGGAAGTGCTGTCGGAGTGCTGCGCGGTGAGGTGTAGGCTGCAGCGTTGGCGGTGCGGTTGATTGCTGCTGCCGTTGATGTGTTGACATTGGTCTGCCAGGCGGTTGCTACCTTGCTGGTGGCCAGTGATGTGTAACCGCTCCACTGGTTCCAGGAACCATCATACAATGTAGTCGGCCAGCCCATAATGCCGTCAAGCACAAAGAAGGCTGCTGCAGCGCGAACGCCTGAGGCGCAGTAAACGTAGTTCATGCTTTTGGAACCAGAGATTCCGAAGGTGGCCAGACGTGCCTTCAGATCTGCTATCGGCTTGTAGGTGGAGGTGTTGCCGGTGCCTGCCAGAGAGTACTGTGCATAGTCATCTACACCTGCATTAGCGATATAGATATTACCGATGTTGCCGCCGCGAACATCAAGTATGGATACGCCGTTTGCATCTGTTTTAAGGCTTCCGCTATTGATTTTGTCAACGGTTGAGATCATCTCGCCGATTGAGGTGCGAAGGGCAAAGTTGGTGGTGCTGCCTTTATACAGATTTTTAACACTGAAGCTGGAAGGTGCAACGACGGGAGCCGTCTTTGTCAGGGCATAGGAAGGAAGCCAGCTTGCTGCCGTTGCTGCGCTGGCCCAGCCGTTTTCTCCTCCCTGAAGAACTTTCAGCCGCTCTTTGGGGAATCCCCAGTAGCGGAATGAAAAATAGGCTCTGGCTGCGTTCAGTCCATTTTGATCTTTGCTGGCAACAAAAACGATAGTTGTATTCTGATTGATGCAAAGCCGTTGAATAATTTTGTCAATGGTCGCTCCGTCGATAACCATGGTTCCGATCGCAGTGACGCCTTCCAGGCGGGTCATCAGCAGTTCAGAGCCAGAATCAAGCAGTTGTGCGCCGGGGATATGCTGGGTGGCATACTGGGCAGCCGTTGCAACGGTGACGACGACTACGCGATCCAGGTTTGCGGGATCCGGATTATTGACCTTCCCTTCATCCATCCACAACTTGAGTGTGGCAGCGTCAATCAAGGCTGTTGGTGTTTTTGTCGTAGTTATTGTGGCAGTCGGGTCAGCGTACCCTCCACTGCTGGTACTACCGCCACCGCAGCCCCACAGGGTCAGCATGGTAGTCATTAAAATACCGACCAGGCTGAACAGCATGTTCCTTCTTGTCATCAGTAAACGTTGCATCATAGACACCTCCTGGAGATTCGGCCTTTGGCCTTTGGTTAACTTGTATACGCCTTTATATGGATTTTCTAACACAGATGCAGTACAGTCGAGCCACGAAAGTTTTTCTTGAGACTATTCCAATTTGGCGGGGGTATTTTTTGAATATCTCGAATTTCATGGGGGAAAAGTGGACATTGAGGTTCTGAAGAGTCTGCTGGCTGTTGCTGATACCGGTTCCTTTTCCAGGGCTGGTACAAAGCTCTGCGTAAGCCAGTCAGCGGTGTCCAAGCGGATCAGACAGCTTGAGGAAAGTTTGAACGTGTCCCTGCTTGACCGCTCCGGTCCTGTTTTGCTTTTAACTCCGGCGGGAAAGCTGGTTGCCAAAAAAGCAGAAGTAATGTTGGGGGCGCAGCATGAACTGCTTGAGGAGCTGGATCTTCTGCAGCAGAGAGTACCGCTCAGTTTTTGCTGTACTCCTTCCTTTGGCATTTCGTATCTCCCGAAGGTTGTCAGCAGTTTTATGAGTGCCTACCCTGAGATTACCAATATAAACTTTTCATACAATAGTCCTGACAATATACTTGAGGGACTGAACAAGGGAAACTATCAGGTTGCCGTTATAGAGCATTGTTCCACGCTGGAAATTCCAGGCAGGGGAGCGACCGCTTTACGAGGAGATGAAATGCTGTTGATTGGGTCTCCCTCTCTTGGTTTGTCAGATAACGAAGTTCCGATAGAAACCGTTTTGCAGCATACCATCTGCACCAGTATTGAAGGCTGCTGCTGTCGCGGGCTTTTGGATATGGCTTTGGCGTCACTTGACAAAACAATCGCTGATTTCAGCAAGTCACTGGTGTACGATGATCTTAATCTGATCATTAAGGCGGTTATTGATGGTTCGGGCATAGCCTACCTGTCCAGGGGGTGTGTTGTTGACTCTCTTGCCAATGGCAGTCTGGTTGCTTTTTCCGCTCAGGGGTTTGATGTGAAGTTCAGGCGTTCCCTGGTTGTCGCAGATATGCACACAAGATCGCGTGAAGTTGAAAATCTTATAAAAATTGTTGTTGAAGTTGCTGGAATAGAAGCATAGGCAATCGTTTACAGGAGCAGCTGATGCGAAAAGCAGTCATTCTCTATAGTGCCGGTCTTGATTCCACCACCTGTCTTGCCATTGCCCAGGACCAGGGATTTATCCCCTATGCCATCAGTTTTGATTATGGCCAGCGTCATCGCCATGAACTGGATCTGGCCCGTGCCAATGCAAAGAAGCTGGGGGCGGTTGAGCATCTGGTGGTTGCCTTTGATCTGCGTCAGGTGGGGGGAAGCGCACTGACCAGCGAAATTGAGGTGCCCAAGGAAGGGGTAGGGGACGACATTCCGGTTACCTACGTTCCGGCCCGTAACACGATTTTTTTGTCATGTGCCCTGGGTTGGGCGGAGGTGTTGGGATCCTTTGATATTTTCATCGGCGTGAACGCTCTGGATTATTCCGGTTATCCGGATTGCCGTCCCGAGTACATTGAGGCATACGAGCGGATGGCCAACCTTGCCACGAAAGCAGGGGTGGAAGGAACCGGACACTTCACCATTCATACTCCGCTGATACATCTGACCAAGGCAGAAATTATCAAGCAGGGAATGGCATTGGGGGTTGACTACGGTCAGACCCATTCCTGCTATGACCCGACTCCTGAAGGGCTGTCTTGCGGCAGTTGTGATTCCTGTCGCTTGCGACTGAAAGGGTTCAGCGAAGCCGGGTTAAGCGACCCGTTACGGTATGTCTGACAATTTTTTGTAATTTCAAATGTATGATCTCGCAACAAAATAATAATAACAATATGTTTCGTTATATCAAAATATATGCATTACGGAATTAAAGACTAAGTTGGTCTTTTATGCTTGATTTTTCAAAAAGTCCGAGTACACTCCTTTTCGGCGGCACAATGACCGCCTGACTACTCACAAGGAGGAAGCATGGACATCGTAGCCCTCAGCCGACTGCAATTCGCCGTCACCACCATGTTCCACTTCATCTTCGTCCCGCTCACGTTAGGTCTCTCTGTTTTAACCGCCTGGTTTGAAACCAGATACGTACAGACCGGTGACGAAACCTACCTGCGGATGACCAAATTCTGGGGCAAGTTGTTTTTGATTAACTTTGCCCTGGGGGTGGTTACCGGTATTACCCAGGAGTTCCAGTTTGGCATGAACTGGGCCGAGTATTCCCGTTATGTGGGTGATATCTTCGGTGCGCCGCTTGCCATCGAGGCAACCGCTGCTTTTTTCCTTGAGTCGGTCTTTATCGGGGTCTGGATCTTCGGTTGGGACAAGCTCTCCAAGAAAGCCCACGCTACCACGATCTGGCTGGCAGCCTTCGGCACCAACCTTTCCGCGCTCTGGATTCTGATTGCCAACGGCTGGATGCAGAAGCCGGTCGGTTTTGTCCTGCGCAATGGCCGTGCCGAAATGAATGACTTCGCTGCTGTTGTTTTTAACCCCTATGCCTGGTTCAAGTTCCTGCACACGGTTTCCTCCGGGTATGTGCTGGCAGGTTTTTTCGTGATGGGGGTTGCGGCCTGGCACCTGTTGAAGAAAAATGAAGTTGACTTTTTTGTCTGTTCCTTCAAAAACGCCGCCATGTTTGCCCTGGTTTCCAGCATTGTCGTCGTCGTCACCGGTGACTTCCATGCTGTAGAGATCGCCAAGGTGCAACCCACCAAGTTTGCTGCCATGGAATCGGTCTGGGAGACTCAAAAAGGCGCACCGATGCACCTGTTGCTTATGCCGGATGAGGCAAACGAGCGTAACGCTGTCCAGGGGGTTTCCGTACCCGGCGCACTCAGCTTCCTGGCCTTCCATGATACCAATGCAGAGGTCAAAGGTTTAAAAGATTTCCCCAAGGATGAGCGGCCTCCTGTGCTGCCGGTGTTCCTGAGTTTCCGTATTATGGCCATACTTGGTACGCTGATTATCGCACTGTCTCTACTGGCTGTGATCATGCCCCGCTGGAGTAAATTTGTTGATTTCAAGATCTTCCTGTTCATTATGGTTGCAGCCATTCCAATCCCCTACATCGCCATACAGCTTGGCTGGCTGGTTGCTGAACTGGGACGACAGCCCTGGGCTGTCTATGGTGTGATGAAGACTGCTGACGGTATTTCAAAGTCTGTAACGTCCTTCCAGGTGTTAGGCTCACTGCTTGGATATACCGCCCTTTATGGCTTTCTGGGGGCAATTGATATCTATCTGCTGGTCAAGTATGCCAAAAAAGGGCCTGATAAAGGTAACTCCGGCATGATCCCGGTCAAGGAGGTGGCATAATATGGAACTGCTACAAATTACCTGGTTTGTGCTTTGGGCTGTACTGTGGGCGGTTTACTTCATGCTGGACGGTTTTGTGCTTGGCATGGGATTTACCTCCGGTTTCATTGCCAAGACTGATACTGAAAAGCGGATACTGATCAATTCAGTCGGCCCGGTCTGGGATGGTAATGAAGTCTGGCTGCTTACCGCAGGTGGCGCTACCTTTGCCGCTTTTCCCACAACCTATGCCCTGATGTTCAGCTATATGTACACTGCGTTGCTGCTGTTACTGTTCTCTCTGATCGTGCGTGGGGTCTCCTTTGAGTTTCGCGGAAAAATTGATAATTCGGAATGGAAAACTGCCTGGGATAATGCAATCATCGTTTCCAGCTTCCTGCCTGCCCTGTTGTTCGGCGTGGCTTTCGGGAATATTTTCATGGGACTGCCGATGGATGCTGCCGGTCATCACGGAGGACTGCTGTCACTCCTGAACCCCTACGGTATTGTGTCGGGCCTGCTGTTTGTCTGTATGTTTGCAGTCCACGGGGCACTCTACGCCACGGTTAAGACCACCGGCGAACTGTCTGCACGGGCTTTTGCCCTGGCCAAGTTGCTCTGGATGCCGCTGTTGCTGGTTGCTGTAGTCTTTTTGGGCTACACCGCATTTGCAACCAAGCTGTATGCCAACTACGTCAAAGCGCCGATTCTGTTTGTTATTCCACTGGTCGCGGTGCTGGCTCTGGTGGCGCAGCAGGCTTTCATGATCAAAAAAGCGCCGCTCAAGGCTTTTGTGGCTTCCTGTTTTACGATTGTCTTTGTGGTGGTTACCGGAGTGGCCGGACTGTTCCCGAACCTGATTCCGTCCAGCCTTGATACGGCCTACAGCCTGACCATTTTTAATTCATCGTCAAGTCAGTACACCCTGACAATCATGACGGTTGTTGCGTTTATTTTTGTGCCGACGGTTATCCTCTATAAAATCTGGGTTTACCGGCTCTTCAGAGCACCGGTAACCGAGAAAGATATTCTTGAGAACCACGATGCATATTAAGTAACTGTGCTTGTATACACACAAAAAAGCCGACCCGATCATGGGTCGGCTTTTTTGTGTGCGTTACCTCCTCCTCAACCAGCTGATGTTCAGGGCTTTACTGTTTTCAGCTTCTGGACAACGCGGTGTCACTGTGGTACAGGAGAGGCATGGAACAGGTCGCCATTTTTGCAAAAGTACATGATCCCCGTTGTCAGGGGGTTGCCAACGAGTTGATCGCTTGGCTGGAGCAGCGGGGCTGCAAGCCGTTGGTGGAAGCTCATCTTGCCCGGCATATGGGATGTAACTGGGGCTTAGCTGATCAGGAAATCAGGGAGCAGGCAACCCTGGTGGTGGTGCTGGGGGGGGATGGTACCCTGATCTCGGTGGCCCGGCTGTTCAGTGGCCGTCAGGTACCGATTGTCGGAGTCAATCTTGGCAGTCTGGGATTTTTAACCGAAATCACCGTTGAAAAGCTCTATCCGGTACTTGAGCAATGCCTGACATCCAGCCCTCGGATTACCGAACGGATGATGCTGGATGTGGTTGTTACCCGTGGCGAGGCCAAAATATCACGCTGTCAGGTTTTAAATGATGCGGTAATTAACAAGGGCGCCCTTGCCCGGATCATTGATCTTGAGGTCAGGGTAAACGGTCACTTCCTTACCACCTTCAAGGCCGATGGCCTGATTATTTCTACCCCTACCGGTTCAACCGGTTATTCCCTGTCTGCCGGAGGTCCGATCGTTCAGCCTTTGATGCAGTGCATGCTGATTACTCCGATCTGTCCCCATACGCTGACCAACCGACCGATTGTCATTTCCGATGAATCGGTGGTCCGGATTGTGGTCAAATCTTCCTTTGACGAAATGGTCTATCTGACCCTGGATGGTCAGGTGGGGGTTGAGCTTCAGGAGGGGGACACCATCGAAATCCGTCGCGCCCAGAAAACCACCGCACTCGTCACCTCACCAGACAAAGATTACTTTGCAATTCTAAGAGCCAAACTGAAGTGGGGCGAGCGATAACCTGCCATGTTGACTGAACTCTCCATCCGTAACGTCGCCATCATTGATCAGCTGCAGCTTTCCTTTAAAGCAGGCCTGAACATCCTCAGCGGTGAGACCGGCGCTGGCAAGTCGATCATCATCGACTCCCTGACCCTGGTCTGCGGCGGTCGTGCATCAACCGACCTGATCCGTTCCGGTGAAGATGAGGCAACGGTTGAGGCGATGTTTGATCTCGGCACGCTGCCATTACTGCAGGCCCAGTTGCAGG
>CAXNJF010000048.1:0-8452 GCA_964202585.1 Trichlorobacter sp.
TCCAGACGCCGGTTGCTCCCTGGCTGACTTTGATGTACAGCAACACCTCGCAAATTCTGGCCGCTACACTCAGTCTGTTTCTGGCCTCACTTGTCCCTGGCATCTGGATCAGCAACAGGATCAGCCAGTCACTGCGACAACTGGGAGAAGCCACCTCCCGCCTGCCTCTGCGCATTGCAGCCGGTGAACAGCCGGACTGGCCCGAAAGCAGCATCCCTGAAGTTGCACAGTTGACCGGAGATCTGCGCACCATGACCACGGCGCTTACCCAGGCCCTGTCCGCTGAAAAAGCATCACTCAAACGGCTGCAAGATGAATCCGATAAAAGGGAGCAGCTGGAAATTCTACTGATGGAACACCGCATACAGGAGCGGTTAAGAATATCACGGGAGCTGCATGATGATATCGGACCGACTCTGCAGGCGATCAAACTGAACCTTCAGCTGCAGTATGCCTCCTGTACCGGCACACAGTGCCAGGGACTCGATGTCATGCAGGAGCTCGTGCACAGTATTGAGCAGGTTACCGCAAACCTGCGGTCCGTTATCTCTTCGCTGCGCCAGACCTCCGATGACGGACTCACCCTGTCGGAATCGCTGCAGGCCATGGGGGATAAACTCTGCCAATATACACCGGCACTCTTCAACCTGCAGTGTCACGGACCGGTTGAAGAGTTGCCACCTGAAATTGCCACAGCGATCTTCTTCATTACCCAGGAAGCTGTTATAAATGCCTTGCGGTACGGAAAACCGGACACCCTTGCTGTTACCCTTCAGATAACATCAGACAGCCTCACCCTGCAGATCAGTGATGATGGGAGAGGCGGCGCTGCTGCAAGTGCCAGCGGCTCCGGCATATCCATCATGCAGGAGCGAACCCGGCTTATCGGAGGCAACCTGCAGATACTGTCTTCCAAAGGCAAAGGAACAACCATAATCGTTGAGGTACCGCTGTCATGATCCGACTCCTCTTTGCCGATGACCATTCCATGTTCCGTCAGGGGCTGCGCCGTTTGTTGCAGGATGCCGCTGCAGTCGAGATTGTGGCCGAATGTTCTTCAGGCACTGAAACCCTGTCGGAGATCAGCCGGCTTCAACCGGATGTCATCCTGCTGGATATATCAATGCCGGATATTGATGGAGTGGCCGTGGTTACCAGGTTACGGAATGACCATATCCAGATTCCGGTCATCATGCTGACCATGCATGATGACCCTGTCTGGTGCCGCAGAGCCATAACTGCCGGAGCAAATGGCTATCTTCTGAAGGATGATGCCTTTCATGAACTTTTACGGGCAATCTATGATGTTGTTGATGGCAAACAGTACCTGAGCCGCCGTCTGGCCTACCGTGATTTCCCGACGGCGTCGGCAACAAGCCTGCTTTCGGACCGCGAAGTTGAAATACTGAAACTGATCAGCCAGGGCAAGACCAATCGCAGAATAGCCGAAGAGCTTGGAATCAGCATCAAAACCGTAGACACCCACCGGACCCGCATGATGAAAAAATTGAATCTGCACAACGCAGCAGAACTGATCCGTCATGCCGTTGAACAAGGCTTGATCTGAAATCACATCCAAATTCCTACCCTTAACCTGCGCAAAAAACATACATCTGTCAGGTATTCACCCGATTTACATCCCGATTTATTCTGGTAGCAATGGAACAAACATCATGGATGCATTAAAATAGTACAGCAGCATCCCCTTACGGCAGGATGATTCACTACGTAAAAAATATCGGCAGGAGGTTTCCCATGAGGCGAATGGCACTTGTTATTGTTCTTTTTGTGCTGATGACCATTCCAGCGGCGGCTGCGACAAAAAAGCTGATCCTGAACACATCCTATGCATCCCCCATCACCTCACCCGACAAGACCGGATTCCTGGACCTTCTGTACGCCGAGCTTTTCAAGCGACTGGAGATCGACTTCGAGATTCAGGCACTGCCTGCCGAGCGGGCGCTCAAAAATGCCGATGCAGGCATTGATGACGGCGATGTGTGCCGCATTGCCGATCTGGTCAATCTCTATACCAACATGGTACGCACCAACGAACCTGTCATGCAGTACCAGCATGTGGTTTTCACCCGCACCAAACAGTTCAGGGTAGACGGTCCGGTGAGTCTTAAGCCTTATGATGTCGGTATTGTCACCGGCTGGAAGATTGTTGAACGGAACACCATCCACAACCGTTCACGCATCATGCTGGACAGCGGGGAGCAGCTCTTTCTGATGCTTGACCAGGGACGGATAGATGTGGCGGTAATTGAGAGGATGGTCGGTCTTGAAATGATACGAAAGCTGAAGATTCAAAACATTAAAGTCCTTTCCCCGCCACTTCTGACCGGTGATTGGTACCTGTATCTGCACAAGCGCCATGCCGGTCTGGTGCCCCGCATAGACGCAGAACTGCGCAAAATGAAGCAGGACGGCAGCTATGAGAGGATACGGCGCAGCGTTTTGGGCAGATACGAAAAAACAGGACAAGGCAAGGACTGACCATTGACATCACAGGATTCAGAAACCAGGCAAAAAGATTCAATCTGGCGCTACAGCATAGGCCGACGATTCATCGTCTACATCATGCTGTTCAGTTCCGTTGTGACCCTTGCAAGCACATCGGTGCAGCTTTACTTCGAGTACCGGCGTGACATCGGGATCATTGATCAGAACCTGCGCCAGATCGAAAAAAGCCATCTGAAAAGTGTGTCCGAAGGGGTCTGGGCGTTTAACGAACATATGCTGCAGGTCCAGCTGCAGGGCATTCTTGATTTGCCGGACATGCGGTACGTAGAGATAAGCAAAGACGGCAAGCCGTTCATGAGTGTCGGATCAAGACCTGCTGAAACATCTGTGGTACGCGACTTCCCCCTGGACTACGAGCATCGCAATTCCCGGCTCACCCTTGGCAATCTTCAGGTGGTTGTCGGCATGGATGGCGTGTATGCACGCCTCAAGCATCGCATAACCGTCATCCTGCTCACGCAGGGCATCAAGACCTTTGTTGTCTCAGCGTTTATCTTCCTGCTTTTTCATATCCTGGTGGGCCGCCACCTGAAAACCATGGCGCAGTACGCCCGCACACTGGGACCAGCCAGCCTGGAAAAGGGACTTGTAATCCCCCGTTCTTCGTCAGTTGCCGGCAAGGATGAGCTGGGCGTGGTGATAGCAGCGGTCAATACGATGCGTCTGAATCTGCTTGAGGATATAACGCGCCGTGAAGCGGTGGAACAGGAACTGCGGATACAGGCTGCGATGCTTGAGGAAGAGATTGCCGAGCGCCAGAAGGCCCAGGAGGCGCTGCACTACGCCAAGGAGATGGCCGAGGCAGCCAACAGGGCAAAAACCCTGTTCCTTGCAAACATGAGCCATGAATTGCGGACACCGCTGAACGGAGTGGTAGGTATGGCTCAACTGCTTGCAATAACGGGGATAAACGAAGAGCAGAAGGAGTATCTCGATACCCTGCAGTATTCAGCCGGCAACCTGCTCGCACTGATCAGTGACATACTGGACATCACAAAAATAGAGTCCGAGCAGATGCATCTCTGTACCGCAGAATTTTCTCTGCGTGAGTGCATTGAAGCGGCAATAGATACGCAGCGCAACAAGATCAGGGAGAAGGGGCTCATCCTGCTGCAAGAGGCACCAGACAATCTGCCTGACGCCATCACCGGAGACCGGACAAGGGTCTGGCAGATACTCACAAACCTGTTGTCAAACGCGGTAAAGTTTACCGACCGGGGTGAAATTCGAGTGACGGTGTCCGTTAAGGAACGACTTCTCTCAACCTTGCTGCTTGACATCTCGGTCGCTGACACCGGCACAGGAATCGCTGAGGAGCTTGCAGACTACATCTTCAACGCCTTTACCCAGGCAGATGAGAGCCACACACGCAGGCATGGCGGGGCTGGCCTGGGGCTGGCCATAAGCCGCAAACTGGCAGAACTGATGGGTGGAAGCATTACTCTTGAAAGCCATGCCGGTAAAGGCAGCATATTCCATCTTTTGCTGCCCTGCACAGCGCCGTCCTGCCCATCTGACGCTGAAGCGATCACCAAAACCACCACGCCGACCTTTTCCCGCAGCTTGTCGATCCTGGTGGCAGAAGACAATCATGCAAATGCTCTCTATATCCGTAAAATGCTCAAGATGCTTGGGCACGAAACTGTTCTGGCAAATAATGGCAAAGAGGCGCTGAAGGCATGGAGGAACGGTGCATTCGATCTGATCCTGATGGACATACAGATGCCGGAAATGAACGGCGATGAGGCTGTTGCTGTCATACGGCAGCAGGAGGGAGAATCTCATATTCCTGTCATTGCCGTCACTGCCCATGCGGTGCTTGGCGATCAGGAAAAATTCATCCAGTCCGGCTGCGATGGCTATGTACCTAAACCGTTCCGGCTGGAAAACCTTGTTGCAGAGATGCAGCGGGTGCTGCAAGCGGGACGACAACCGGATGCTGGCAGAACAGCATCAGCAACGAATTGAATCGCCGTCTTCCGGAATCAAATACTGAAATTAAGGTGTCTGTAGGGTATTCACCCGATTTACACACAGACGTAGTGTGGTAGCATCAACGGCACCAACAAGAAGATTATTATAACTACAGCAATGATCAGTGCGGAACCAGACTTGCCATGATACCGACAACCCCTGATAACTCCATCGAAAATCAAGCCGTTAATGGCGGATGTCCCTTTATTGAAAAACAAAACCCGGTCTGTTTCTGTGTAAACCTGAATAGCCAGAAAATCCGTCTTATGACAGAATACTGTATGGCTGCTTATCAGGAGTGTCCCTACTATACACAGCTAAAAACACTGTACAACCACCAGGAAGTCACGCCCCCCCAATAACCGGGGTGGGTGCTTGCAAACCCTTACCTAACTGTCTTGCGGGATAACCGATGCCTTTACGCCACATAACCTGCAGAGTTACCAGCCTGCTGCACGACACACAGGTCATGTTGAGTGCCGGTATGGCCATAGTGCTGCTGATTGGCACGCTTGCAACCGCGATGATCGGTATCTCCAGCGATCGGACCATGCGTCGGCACCTGCAGCAGGAAGCGTTGATAGCAGCAAAGGCACTGGATTTAAGCCGGATCACTCCGCTGGCCGGCACAGAAGCCGACCTCGCCTCACCAGACTATCAACGCCTGAAGGCGCAGCTTGCCAGCCTCCGTTCTGCAGACCCCAAGTATCGTTTCTTCTATCTGGCCGGACAACGCTCTGATGGCGTCATCTATTTTATTGCCGATTCAGAACCGCCGACATCAGCTGACTACTCCCCGCCCGGGCAGGCTTATCAGGATGCGCCGGCGGGACTGAAGAAAACCTTTGCCCAGGGCAGCCCTCAGACAGAGGGCCCCTACAGCGACCGCTGGGGCAGATGGGTCAGCACCTTTATCCCGCTGAAAGACCAGCACAGCGACAAGCGGATCACCGTGCTTGCCATTGACGTCAATGCAGCGGTCTGGAACCGGAACATCCTGCTCAGCCTGATTGCCCCTGTGCTGGTTACCCTGCTGGTCCTCACCCTGCTGGTCATTACGGCTCTGATGCGTCGCCGGTTCAGGCAGATGTTTGAGCGTCACAGCGCCATCATGCTGCTAATCGATCCGCAAGACGGGCAGATTATTGACGCAAACCTTGCTGCCGAAAGATTTTACGGGTATCCCCTGCACCAGATCCGCTCAATGTTTATCTTCGAGATCAACACCCTGCCAAAAGAGTCAGTCCTGCAGGAGTGCAGCCATGCCCTGGCCTGCCGGGAAAACAACTTCATCTTTTCCCACCGTCTGGCGGATGGCACCCTGCGTACGATTGAAGTGCATTCAACTCCGATCAGATTCGGTAACCGGAAACTTCTGTATTCCATCATCAATGACATTACCGAACGCAAACAGGCGGAAGAGAAACTGCTCTCATTTTCCAGCCAGATGGAACAGAAGACTATTGAACTGGCCAATGCCCTGCTGATTGCAGAAGAAGCAACCCGCGCCAAGAGTGATTTTCTGGCCACCATGAGCCATGAAATCCGCACCCCGATGAACGGCGTAATCGGTATGACCGGCCTGCTGCTGGATACCGAACTGACCGCAGAACAGCGTGGTTTTGGAGAGATCATCCGGAAAAGCGGGGAAAACCTGCTGGAGATCATCAACGACATCCTTGATTTTTCCAAGATCGAGGCTGGTCGGCTGACCTTTGAAGAACTGGTGTTTGACCTGCGGGCGGCCCTGGAGGACACCGCAGAACTGCTGGTGGCTCGAACCTCTGAAAAGCGGCTTGAGCTGATCTGCATGGTGGACCCGGAGCTTCCCTGGGAGCTGACCGGCGATCCGGGACGGCTGCGTCAGGTAATCCTTAACCTGGCGGGCAATGCCATCAAGTTTACGGAGCAGGGCGAGATTGTCATCAGGGCTGAACTTGAACGGCTGGAGCCGGAGCAGGCTGTTGTCCGTTTTTCAATCAAGGACAGCGGTATCGGCATACCGGCAGACCGGCTCGCCTCTATCTTTGAGCCGTTTACCCAGGCCGACAATTCCACCACCCGCAAATACGGTGGTACCGGACTGGGACTGGCCATCTGCAAACAGCTGGTCAGCATGATGAACGGGGAGCTGGGGGTTGAAAGTGTCGTTGGGCAGGGCTCTACCTTCTGGTTTACCGCCTGCTTCAAAACCGCTGCTGCAGTAACGGGACAAAAGCCCTGCTTTGCGCCAATAAACGGTCTGAAACTGCTGGTGGTGGATGATAATGCCACCAACCGCCAGCTGGTTATAACCCTGCTTTCCAGCTGGGGATGCAGCTACGATACGGCAGCAGACGGCCCGACAGCACTCTGGTTGCTGCAGGAAGCTGTTGAGGCAGGTGAGCCGTTCCAGATCGCCCTGCTGGATCATCAGATGCCGGAGATGGATGGTGTCACCCTGGCACAGTTGATCCGCAAGGATGCCCGTCTTGGCGACACCCGCCTGGTTATGCTGACCTCTCTGGGAAGCCGGGGGGATGCCGGACAGCTGCAGCAGGCCGGGTTCAACGGGTACCTTACCAAGCCGCTCCGCCAGCAGCAGCTGCATGACTGCCTCTCGCTGCTGACCGGCCAGAAAAACCCCGAATCCCTGATTACCCGCCATACCATCCGGGAAGCCCGGCAGCGGGTCTCCCGGATCCTGCTGGCAGAAGACAATCCGGTCAATCAGGCGGTCGCGGCTGCCATGCTTAAAAAACTTGGTTACCGGGTTGACACGGTTGGCGATGGCAAGGAGGCCGTTGAAGCGCTTTCGCGGATTGATTATGACCTGGTGCTGATGGACTGCCAGATGCCGGAACTGGATGGTTTTGAGGCCACGGCCCTGATTCGGGATGTCGCATCTATGGTGCTGAATCACACCGTTCCGATCATAGCCATGACCGCCAATGCCATGGCAGGGGACCGTGAACGCTGTATCAAAGCAGGCATGGATGACTACCTGTCCAAACCGGTCAGGCCCAAAGAGCTTGAAACCATGCTGGATACCTGGCTGAAAGGCAGTGAACCGGACGCAGATCAGGCGCACCCGACAGCTGATCCCCTGCCGGAAAAGGGCATAGCCGAAACCCTGCCGATCTTTGACAGGACTGTGCTGTCTGAGTTGCTTGGAGACAGCCCTGCCCTGCTGACCGAGATCATCGGAATGGCCGTTCATGATCTGCCAAAACGGCTGGAGCAACTGCAATCGGCGTTAGCCACAGACAATCGCTCCGCGCTTGAACAGGCAGCCCATACCATAAAAGGAATTGCCGCAAACCTGGGTGCAGAACGGTTGCGTCACAGTGCCGCGCTGCTGCAGAAAACCTCAACTACCGCCACGCATGAACATTTACAGCAACAGGTCCAGCTGCTGCACAGCCAGTTTAATGAACTGCTCGCTGCGCTGGAAAGGTAACCGTCATGAGCCTCTTTCAAAAGTATTCCGTACCTGGTTCGGCAAGCTCACCACGAACGGGCTATCAGTGAGTTGCAAGGCATAAACCGTTCGCCCTCAGCTTGTCGAAGGGCAAACACAGGACTTTTGCAAGTGGCTCACGTATCAGCTATTCAGCTGCTTTACATACTAATTTATTGTGATAGCATTGATTCGCTGCCATGAGACCATCCGTTTGCAATCATCACCCTTGCTGTTTATATCTGTTTACCCCTGACCTTTGGGCTTTGTACGGAGATTACCTACTTCAGAAGGGCAGATAATGCGAATTCTTGTGGTTGATGATGATATCCTGAACAGAACAATTCTGGTAAAACTGTTGGGCAATCTCGGCTATCAGGCTACAGCAGCAGAAAGCGGCAGAGATGCGCTGCAGTTGCTTGCCGAGAGCCGGTTTGATCTGGTGCTGATGGACTGTCAGATGCCGGAATGTGACGGGTATACAACGACTGAAATGATCCGTTCACCAGAAAA
>CAXNJF010000049.1:0-8449 GCA_964202585.1 Trichlorobacter sp.
GTAGAATCCGCCAATCAAAGTGATGCCAATGCACTGATTCCTGCGATATCCCAGAGGCAAAATAACCGGCAGTGTACTTGCTGTTGACCTGAATGCTGGTGAACCCGCCGCGCTGCCGTCGTTTCCGCTGTGCTGGAAATGATAGGGAAGGAGGACGTATGAACTGGACAACAACTACAACAACCCGCCGCATAAGTTGGTATCAATGGAAAATTAACAGACGGAAACTGATACGGAGGAGAGTATGAACGATGCGTTCGTGGAGTTTATGAAAAGCCAGTGTGGAGGGCCGCCGCCATGCTGGACGAGGTGAAGGAACATGAGTCGTAGGTGGCTGATCGTAATTACCACAATCAACACTATCACCAACCTGATAATAATAGCGGGAGTGGTGAGACACTGGGGGAGATAATGACAAGAGAACAGAAATTGGAAATGCTGATGATGCTATCGGCGGTGGAATCGTGGACGTTTTCAATGCAATCAACACTGCCTGACTACCTGCATGAGATGTTGAGCAGATCAATGGAAGTGCTGACAGGTGAGGTGCTGAATGGCAAAGAAGCTCAGTAGTGAAGCGGAAAGACTGCTGTGGAATCTGTTGGAAGAATGCCCGACATGGTTAGGATGTACAGAATTGAGCCACCACAAGAAGGGAGACCGCCACGCATACAATGAACCATGCCGACCGTTGGCACGTTACGAGAAAGCCGTCAATAACGCAGCAGAATACTTTTTGAGGTTGAGACAAAATGGCAAGCAGTGAAGTCAGGCTGACCAAAGAGGAAATCCGAAAGATCACCCAGCAGGCCTGCAAAGAGATTGCCTGTGCATCCGCAGCAAGGGGAATGATACTTTGCCCGTTCTGCCCCTGGTCAAACAATCAAGCCCCCCAGAAATGAGGGGCTTTTAAAATATCTGTGGTAACTATTTGGTAACTACTTCTAAAGTTATGGAATTGCTACATCTTTGATGTTGCTAGTGCCATCAATGGCCGCGCTTGTAAACCGCTGATATGCTAACACATTGTTATGGTTACATTGTTTGTACGCGATGACAACAAAGATGTGATAAACGCTGGTAAAACAGAAAGGACTAGCAAAAAACCTAGTCCTTTCTGTAACTTATTGGAGGCGACGATCGGATTTGAACCGATGGTGAAGGTTTTGCAGACCTCTGCCTTACCACTTGGCTACGTCGCCGATTGACGTTGAAGAACTGTTTTTATACAGAATTCCTGATCACGCTGTCAAGACCATTTGTACTTACTCAGTCATCTTTTAGCCTGTTGCGCTGATTCTGTTTAACTGACGTGCTCAAATTTCTGTCTGGACAGTCAGTATACCCCATGATAATAAAACAGATTCTGTCATTATACAGATACAGATTTCATGTCCAAGGAGCAGGAACATGTCGGGCCATAACAAATGGAGTACTATCAAGCACAAGAAGGGCGCCGCTGATGCCAAGCGCGGCAAGATCTTTACCAAGATCATCAAGGAAATATCGGTGGCTGCAAAGCTGGGTGGCGGTGATCCGGCGGCCAATCCCCGCCTGAGAACAGCCGTTGACAAGGCCAAGGGCGAAAACATGCCCAAGGATAACATTGAACGGGCCATTAAAAAAGGTACCGGCGGTATGGAAGGTGTTACCTACGAAGAGATCGTGTATGAGGGCTATGGTCCTGGCGGTGTGGCGGTGCTGGTTGAGGTAATGACCGATAACCGCAACCGTACCGTCTCTGATGTGCGCAGCATCTTTACCAAGTGTAACGGTAACATGGGTGAGGCCGGTTGTGTGGCCTGGATGTTTGATAAGAAGGGGCTGATCATCTACGACAAGGGGGTTGATTTCGACCAACTGTTTGAGGCTGCCCTTGAGGCTGGTGCTGAGGATGTGCAGGAGGCTGATGAACAGATTGAGGTGCTTACCGAACCGTCCGGGTTCATGGAGGTGCGGGATGCTCTTGAGGCGAAGGGATTCAAGCCCCAGAGCGCTGAGGTTACCATGATTCCCCAGACACAGATAGCACTTGAAGGGAAGCAGGCAGAAAGTATGCTGAAAATGATGGATCGGCTTGAAGATTGTGATGATGTTCAGAATGTGTATGCAAACTTTGATATATCAGCAGATGAAATGGAAAAAATGATGTAGTCGAAAGGGGGCCGCGAGCCCCTTTTTGCATGGAGGCTACTATGGAAAAAGCAACCTTTGCGGCTGGCTGTTTCTGGGGAGTGGAAGAGGCGTACTACGATGAACCCGGTGTGGTGACCACGCGGGTCGGGTATACCGGAGGGGCTGTTGATGCTCCGACCTATCAGCAGGTCTGCAGCGGCACCACAGGACACGCTGAAGCGGTGGAGGTTACCTTTGATCCTGCTGTTATCAGCTATGAGCAGCTGCTGAAGATTTTCTGGCAGGCTCATGATCCAACCCAGCTGAACCGTCAGGGGCCGGATGTTGGCAGCCAGTATCGTTCAGCTGTCTTTTTTCATACCGATGAACAACGCCAATTGGCTGAGGCATCACGTGATGCCCTTGATCAATCAGGCCGCTATCAGCGTTCTGTTGTAACCGAGGTCGTTTCAGCCGGGACTTTCTGGGAAGCGGAAGCGTATCATCAGCAATATCACAAGAAAAATGGTGGCGGATGCGGGTTTTAGGGATTGATCCCGGCTCCCGTATCACCGGCTACGGCCTGGTGGAACAGCAGGGCAGCCGCCTGATTCATGTTGATAACGGCGCTCTTTTTACTGATAAGGCCGCTGACTTTCCTGGTCGCCTGAAGGTTATTTTTGAGGGGATATCCACCGTGATCAGCGAGTATCATCCTGAAGTAGTCGCGGTGGAAGACATATTTTTTTCAACCAATGTCCGCTCTGCCCTCAAGCTGGGGCAGGCTCGTGGCGCAGCCATTGCTGCTGCGGTTCATGCAGGTCTGCCGGTGTTTGAGTATACGGCATTGCAGGTTAAAAAAGCTGTGGTTGGAGAAGGCAAGGCTGCCAAGGAACAGGTTCAGAAGATGCTGAAGGCTCTTTTAGGTCTGCCGGAAATAGCCCAGGCTGACGCCTCCGATGCCCTTGCTGTTGCGGTATGTCATATCAACTCCAGTGCCCTGCGCAGCCTTACCGGGCCTGCCGTAACATCTTCCCGTCAACGAAACAGCTCCTGGAGGAACTACCGCCCATGATTGCACTCCTGACCGGGCAGATCGCCCATAAGTCGCCGGACCACGTTATCCTCGATGTCAACGGGGTGGGCTACCGGGTGATGATCCCTTTTTCTACCTACTACGAACTCCCCGAAGAAGGGGTTGCTACCCTGCATATCCACACCAGTGTCAGGGAGGATGCGATCCAGCTGTACGGTTTTCGGACCCGCACAGAAAAATCATTTTTCCAACTGCTGATTTCTGTCACCGGTATCGGCCCCAAACTTGCCCGCGACATCCTCTCCAACATTCAGCCTCCGCAGCTTGCCGCAGCTCTGCTACAGGGGGATCTGCACAAACTTTCCGCTATTCCCGGCATTGGCAAAAAAACAGCTGAACGGTTGGTCCTTGAACTGAAGGACAAGGTTGCCAAGCTTGATACCGGTTCCGTTGCTGCCGGAGATGCTGCAGGACGGACGCTACCTGCCAGTGGGGTGCTGGATGACGTAAGCTCTGCACTGATGAACCTTGGTTACAAGGATCTTCAGGTAAGGAAGGTGCTGGCAGAGCTTGATTGTGCTGGAGGGACTTCGGTAGAAGAGGTTTTGAAGCAGGCATTAAAGATATTGATGAAGTAATCAGGGAGGCCGCTTTTAGCCTCCCTGCGTGTGATGGTTGTTATATGCCGCCTTCTATTTCCCGAGGCGATTCCGTTGCAACAGAAGCTGATTTTACCTCGATATTTGCAGCTGACATGAGTGGTTTCATCGCTCCCATAACCTTGGCGGTGTTTGAGATAATGCCGGTCAGTGTTTTAAGCGCCTCATACACAGAGTTAAGCTTGAAAACCAGACGGACTGCATTTACCGGGTTGTTGCTGATTGAGTTTGCAATATTGGTTCCTTCAGGAACAAGAGTTGCTGCCTGTAATGAACCCAGGGAGAAGTTGTAGAAAGCATTGCCGACGTGCTGCTTCTTGTTTTCATCCCACTGTTTTGCCTGCTCCTGAAGCTCACGGTCTTTTCCCCGTTTCTCAATCGTGGCTATCTCGCTTTCGGTGATCTGCTGCCGCAGGGCGTTCTTCTCCTTGTCATCAGTTGTTTCGTTCAGTTTCTGCTTCATCTCTTCCATTTTTGCTTCTTCTTCCTTGCTGGCTACCGCTTTGAAGAGAGAGTCAGAGCTTTTATCGATCAGCCCTTCAGCAACTTTGGCCTTGGCAAGGAACGTATCAGGGTCTGCGCCAGAAGGTGCTGAGCTGCTCAGCGAGTTAAGTACGTCAAGCCAACCGGCTGAGAAAGCTGTGGTGCATGTAAGCAGGCTGATCAGTGCTACTGTCAGTAATGTTGCACGTGATTTCATGTTTTGAGGCTCCTTCTCCCTGTGATCCGTTTCAGTACCGCAGCTTAAGAATATTCGTCTTCAGGAGATCAAGTGATGCCTTGCTGAGTTCTCCCTGAATGACCGGCATCTGTGCTGACTGAATGCAGTCTTCAATGTTGATTTTGGTTGTGGAGGCGGCACCCCCTTTTTTTTCTTTATTCACATACAGGCGATACCCTGCGGCAAGGTTAACTGTTGTATTGCAGCTACCGTTGTCACAGGCGTTGGTCTCAATGGCTGCCTGATGCACCGGCAAAAGACAGCGGCCCCCTGTTTTGATTTTGCCAAGCTTGAGTGTGTCCTTAAAACCGCCGAATTTTGCAGCTTCATGTATCTTGCGCGAGAACTGTTCATCCTGATCGTAGAGGGTGTACGGTAGAAGATAGCCATATGTTCTTGAAACTATGCTGAAGTCTTCTATGTCCAGAGCTCCGAGTTTTGGTGCAATGTTTGTACAGTAGGTTACCGATGTGCTGCTATGATCTGCTGTTGCGGATACGGTCATGGAATCAACCAGCACCATGTCATCAGTTGTTATTCCTACCCCCTTGTCCACATGAGGCATCAGCAGTTCCAGTCGGGCGTTACCGTTCTGGACATCCACGACATTGGCTTGCCAGAGCGGAATAGTAACGTCTGAGGAAACACCGCTCACCTTACCTATATTTCGGTACAGGGTGACTTCCTGACCTATACGTAACTCTCTGGATGTGTCGTTAATCTCGATAGATTTACCATCAACATTTTTTACGGGGAGAACGAAATGGGAGAATTTGATTGCTTTTGCAAACTGCTCGGCAAGGTTTACCACGGCATTTTTCAGCACAACTTCAAGGCGTGCTTCCTTGCCAAACACCATCCCGCCAACATTTTTGTCTTCAATCCGGTTACTGCCAACAGCTGAGAAGATAATCCGCCCCTGCTTGTCTAGCAGTTCTCCAAGTACATACTGCTCATACACATTCAGGGCAAACTTTCCCTTTTCACTCATCGTGTATGAACGGGGTGCTGAAGCGCTGAACTTGATCAGATAGTCAGGCATCTCCCTTTGCTCTGTTGTCTCGAATTTACCGGAATAGGTGTCCCTTGCTACTGTCTCAAGCAGCTTACGGAAATATTCATTAACCGGCAGCAGGGTAAAAGCAGACTCTGTTGCTACTTCTGAATCAAAGAAGTGTGAAATTTCGGCAAGCACCGGATTTTTCCAGCCTTCGTGCATGGTAAGAACCCGTGGTTTGTTGAACTGGTTGGCAGTGCTTGCCGTTGCATATTTGAAAAACGTCCTGCTGCGGTCAACGTTACCCAGCAGGCTCGCTGCTACAGCGTAGTTTTCGGAGACATATTTAACGGAAAGTTCGTTTCCGGCAGAATCAACAATGCTGTCACCCTGTGCAATGCCAAACTTGCTCCCCTTGTCCAGGATGTAGAGCCCTTTCCAGGTATCGGCAATGGAAATTTCAATTTTAGTCGGATTATATCCGGCTTTCGCCTCTTTTATCAGCGTCTGCATCAACGTCCTGTAGTTGGATGCTGTCTGTTCGAGCAGCAGTTTCTGCGCCTGAAAATCCACATGAGGATTTGCCAGAAGTACTGCAGCGTATGAAGTCCTGGTAAATGAATAGACCGCTTCACCGGTTGACGGGTTGGTTATGACAATGCTCAGAGTGATCGGCATATGTACTTCGTAGTTACCCATTTTAGGCACGACGTACTGCGATGCACGTACAAGATGTAGTGATGCCACAAGAACTTCATGTTTGTTAAGATCGGTAATGTTGTCTGTTGCAAGGGGTCCGAATACTTTTCTGAACTCTGCATCAAACTCTTTTTCAAGTGTGGCAGCGCTTCGGGACGAGACCAGTTTTGCAAAAGTCGGAGCTTTCTGCTGGAGAACCGGAGCATCAAAGCCGAAAACCCCCTTGACCGGGTATACAGCTGTAGCGGCCAGAAGTGAGGATGCGGATGAACAGACAAGCATGACAAGCAGGATAGTGAGGAGACGATTCATGTGAGCAACCTCGGCTGAGATATGTCAGGAAAGAGCTATCCCTGCCATCAGGTGATGGCAGGGATAGCTGTTACAAAATTCTATTTGCAGCGTCGAGGTCCTTCAAGGCAGATTTCTACTCTGGTGCCGTTTACTGTGTAGTCAGCGTTTTTCATCGCAGGAACGGCATCCAGAACCTCGCCCAGAGCCTGGTCAAACGGGACATCGCCCTTGTAGGCCATGGAAACTTCATACTCTCTGGCGGTGCTGTTCCGTACGTTCAACTTGCTGCTCAGCCCTTTCAGGTTGTTAAGGCCACGGGCAAAAGAGCTGGTCATACGACCTGTCAGGTCGCCGACTGCGCTCATCAGGACAACGGTATACTCTTTACCGGACACCTCGCGCTGACGATGATAATCCTTGATGGAAGTGCCCATCTTTCTGCCGACAAAATAGGCCAGCTTGTTGGCAACCTGCGCACGGCAGTCATCAGGACTGGAGCCGCGTGCTCCTTCATTGTGCATATCAGCGGTCAGAAGTTCGCTATCCTCGGTTGAAAAGGCCTTGAGGCTGACGACGCCATCACACTGATTGCCCCCCAGATCACGGATGATTGTGTTACCCATCATGAAGTAATCAGCCTTGTTTTTACGTGCAAAGGCTACATAGTTTGCCAGTTCAGGGCTGTTATCCAGTTCCTGGATAGTCAGCGCCTTGCCCCTGAAATACTGGCTGCGCAGCATGGAGTTGTCCATCATTGCCAGGTCAAATTTTCTGGCCTCCCGCATCAGTGCGGTATAGGTCAGATTTTCTTTGTCCGGTCCTACATTTACCGGCTGATATTCAACCAGTGACCTGAAGTTTACGATATCCTTTTTCTGGTCATAGGACTTGGCATCCAGCCGTGATGCGTCAGCAGTCTGGTTGGAATATTCAGCAGAACTTTTGGATCGTGCACTGGCAGCGCCTGCTGCATAACCGCTTGATTGTCCTCCGGAAGAATAGCCGCCACCACCGTACATGCCGCTGTAACCACCACTGGAGTGACCCGATGATTGTCTGCCGGCAGCATAGTTTGCTGAAGCGGAAGAGGATTCACGGGCTGCCGCCCGCGTGTCAGAGGATGAACTCTGGGCAGCAGAAAGGCTTGCCTCGGATGTTGCCGTTTTGTCATGGGAATACTCGACAACCTCTTTCAGGGGACGTTGTTTGTCTGTGGGGACGGTGTGGTATTCATCCATGACAACCAGCACCTTGAACAGACGGTCACCTGTAGGCGCTATCCCGTGGGTCTGCATAAGTTTAAGAAATTCAAGACTGTCAATCCTGACCGTGAGGGTCAGTTCGTAGTTGTTATCATCATCCTTTGATGCGTTCCTGCGCACAATCTTGTTGTCACCGACCTGGACCAGGATCCTTTCCATGGCTGCCCTGACTTTAGGATCATTTGGGGCGGTTGGACTGATCAGTTTCATAAGCAGCTCTTCCACCGCTGCCCGTTTTGCATTTTTTGTGGCCCTGGCTACCGTTGAAGAAGTGTTTTCAGTGATTGGAGCCTTGCCTACCCCGATAACCTCCATCATCTCGGCAGGGGCAGCAGACGGCATCATCAGGGCGATTGCCAGCGCTGCCGCAGGTATCATCTTTTTAATCATCATCCATCTCCTCTCTGTTTGAAATCAGTTGGTCTGCAGCTCAAGCCGGTAGTCAACCGCTCTGGTATTCGGTGACCTTCCGGTAACAACCATCTCCTGCTGCCCCTCAAAAGCGATGGTTCTCCATTCGTCATAATGGGCTGCCATCATGCCGTCCTTGTCAAGCCACTGGATACGGTAGTTAATCACGTTGCGTCGGCCACGGTTGTTAAGGATCTTGAAATCAACCTTCAAGTGGGCGTGGATGAATTTTGTGCGAACGCCTTTTACGACGAT
>CAXNJF010000050.1:0-8326 GCA_964202585.1 Trichlorobacter sp.
GCTCCTGGGAGCATTACTTATTTTTGCTGCTATATTAGACTGATCGGCAGGGAGTTTGAAAGCTTTAGAAGTTTTTTTGAAATGTCAAGGAAAAAAACAAAAAGGCCCACTTTCCGATTAAGGAAGTGGGCCTTTTTGCCAACACCAAGGGAGTGCGGTTGTATCTCGGTAGATTTTAGGAGCTGCCTAATAATACCAAGTTCGCTGCATTATATACACAGATACTGCTGATTATTATTAAGCGGGAAAGATTCCTATTTAAAGCCCTTTATTGTTAAACGTGCGGGAATTCCCCATTTTACGGTAAACTATGTGGGAATTGTGGAGTTAAATATAAAGGACTAAATCTGTCTTGTTTGGGGTGGCAGACAGAAACATAATGTTCCTGGTGGAAGAGTATCTACCTGGATTTTTACCTTGAAATATCGAACCGTTGATGCTAGTTTTTTTGGTACACAATTTGGTACACACGGGAAAACCTAGTCAAGAAATGTTAATTCAATATTATCAGCTAGTTAGTCAAAAAGAGTGCATCTCACCAGGATGCACTCTTTTCATTTTTAGCGCATGACAAAACCAAAACTATCAGACATAACTGGAATCATTAACAAAAAATACCCTTTTGCTCTGGCTGAAGATTGGGATAATGTCGGACTCCAGCTGGGAGACCCGTCAACAGAGGTAACCCGAATCATGGTTGCCCTGGACCCGTTGCCCCAAGTCATCGCCTTGGCCCTCGAACAACAATGCCAGCTGCTGGTTACCCACCATCCTTTGATTTTCTCCCCGCTACGTCAGATAACCACTTCAACCGGCGTCGGAGCCAGCCTGCTGCAGGCAGCCCGTGGTGGACTGGCCCTGCTGGCCATGCATACCAACTATGATGCCGCAAAGGATGGGCTGAACGACCTGCTGGCAAGCCGGATCGGCCTGGAGCAAACCCGTCCGCTTAGAGTTACCAGCCGTGATGAACTGGTGAAACTGGTGGTCTTTGTGCCGACAGAACAGTTTGCAAGTGTACGCACCGCACTGCTGCCCCATGCCGAATCCATCGGCAACTACCGTGACTGTTCTTTTTCGGCTGCCGGCGAAGGCACCTTCCTTCCTCTTGCCGGTGCACAGCCTGCCATCGGTACGGTTGGCAGGCTTGAAACCGTAGCTGAACAGCGTCTTGAACTGCTGGTTCAGCGCAACCTGTTGCCCAAGGCGATCCGTACCCTGCTGACAGTTCATCCCTATGAAGAACCGGCCTTTGACTGCTATCCGCTGTTGAACGAGACAGCGCCACAGGGTTTGGGGAGGATCGGATCCCTGCCGGAACCGGTCGCACTGGCAGACTGGGCCGCTACAGCAGCCCGACAGCTTGAATGCGGCACAATCCGTTTTGTGGGTGAGCCTTCCCGCTTGATCAGAAAAATAGCCCTTTGCAGCGGTAGCGGCGCTTCACTGCTACGGGATGCCGTCCGGGCCGGCGCTGATGTATTACTGACCGGCGACATAAAATATCATGATGCCAGGGAGGCCGAAGCACAAGGGCTGGCCCTGGTTGATGCAGGGCACTTCGGCACAGAAATTATCATGACTGAGTCAATACGTGACTTTCTTGACCATGCCGTTACCCAGGCAGGCCAGACAGTAGAAGTTATGTGCGCAAAAATCGAGCAGGATCCTTTTAAAACCATTAGCAATCATGGCATACGGAAGTAATTCAACCAAGGAGCCGGAAGTGAAAAAGAAACTGAACTTACTGGAAGAGCTGCAGGGGATTGATCGCATTATTGCTGAAAAAAAGTCTGAGCAGGCAGAACTTCATGCTGGAATCCTTGAGTTTGAGCAGTCACTGGCGACAATGCAAGCTTCCCTTACGGAACATCTGACCCGGATGGCTGATCTGCGGCGCGAAAAGGCAGAGCTGGATGTTGCTCTGCATGCTGAAGAAGAGAACATCAAGCGCTCGGAAACCAACATGAAAGAGATTCGCACCAACAAAGAGTATCAGGCTGTTGGCCGTGAAATCACCGCAGCCCGCAAGCAGGTAACGGATCTTGAAGAGCAACAGCTGCTGCTTGAAACTCGCTGTGAAGAACTGCAGGCAACTATTGACGCTTGTCAGGCAGAGCTGGCCACCCTTACTGATAGCACACAAAACGGTAGTCAGGAAAAACAGACCGCCATCAACGCCTTGCAAAGTATTGTTGATGCAGCTTCCGCCAAGCGAGACGTAATCACCAAGGAGCTTTCAAGCAGCCTGGTACGGCGTTACACCCAGCTGCGTGACCAGCGCCGGGGGCAAGCCCTGGCAGAGGCACGGGATGGTTCCTGCATGGGTTGCAATATGCAACTCCCTCCTCAACTCTACAACACGCTGTTCAAGGGGGATGAAATGTACTTCTGTCCCCATTGCCAGCGGATTCTTATCTTGAAGCAGGAACCGGCTGCAAAAGAGTAATACAACTGCTTGGAAACAATAGGCTTGGATAAAGCCTGTTTCCTGAACAGATTGGTTGGAGCAGGCCAGATGATCGCCGCCTTCGGGGGGAGGAAAGTCCGGGCTCCACAGGACAGGGCGCTGGATAACGACCAGCGGGGGCGACCCCAGGGAAAGTGCCACAGAGAGAAGTCCGCCCGTTTCGACGGGTAAGGGTGAAAGGGTGAGGTAAGAGCTCACCGGATCCGGTGGTGACACCGGATGCCAGGTAAACCCCGCCAGGAGCAAGGCCGAATAGGGAGGCGTCAAGGGTGGTCCGCCCGTGCCTTCGGGTTGGCTGCTTGAGGTCATCGGTAACGATGATCCTAGAGGAATGATCGTCACCTGTCAGCGGGTAACTGCTGTCAGGAACAGAACCCGGCTTACGGCCCGCTCCAACCAATATTTTAACTATTTATGAGGAATAAAGCATGATTCTTGAATTTGATCTGGTACTGGTGCACGTGGACAGCAAACCGGGATTTTATGCCCGGATTGAAGAGATCAGCCCTGACGTCAAGGCGGGATGGTGGCAGGTAAAGCTGCTGGTACTTACCTTTCCGCTGCAGATTTTTACCTGGATTCTGGATGAAGAACAACTGGAAGAGGTCGCCTTCACCATGGGGGGCACCCCACTTCGGCTTGAAAAACTGATTTCTCCCCTGGAAGAAGAACGTCGGCGCCTGGAAGAGCCGAGTAAACCGGAGAAAAAAAAGGTTCATGCCGATGCAGGCCAAAAAGTTGTTTCTCTGGCAGACCGCCGTAAAAAATAACACCTCGTCCCTCTGACCTACCCCGCAAGCGCCCTTAACCGGGCGTTTTTTTGTCAAAATTGATATGACGTGAACATGTGTTAGCGGTCATCGAATCGCCGTCAAATCCGGTCGTGTGCAGATTGATGTATCCTGGTTCTAGTGGACACTCCTTCTTGAGAAATTTCAGGAGAAGGAGTCGTTAGCCTTTGGCTCAAATCAAGTGCCTCATCAAGGATAGTCTGATCCAATGCCTCAATCCAGCGTTGCGGGATCGCTTCATACCCGTAATAAGCCCCGGCCAACCCGCCAACTATTGCCCCACAGGTGTCGGCATCCTGTCCCATGTTGACGGCGCCTACTACTGCATCCTCAAAGCTGTCAGTGCTGAAAAAGAAATGCAGTACCGTCCGCAGGGTCTCCACAATATAGCCACCGGCCTTGCCGTTGTAGTTTTCCTGTAGAAACAGGGGATATTGCCTGGCGATCTGCACCAGTAACGACATGTCAGCCCCCTGCAGCGCTGCGGCAACCAGATCGGCATAACAGCGGCACCCATCATCTGATTCCTTGTTGTTGTGAGTCAGTCGAGATTGTTCAACCACTGCCTGAAGCATGGTATCCCTTTTGCCAGCATAATAGAGGATAAGCGGTAGTTCCCGCATCACGCCACCATTACCTGCATGATCAACACAGTAAGGACGTTCCAGTTCCCCTGTCCTGATATAGCGGTTAATGCCTATTCTGCATGTCGACCCGATATCAATCGGGTCACTATTGTACCAGTCAACAAATCTGCTGGCGATGTCACGCAGGTTATAGCCACTGCACTCAACCAGTGACCGGGCAACACATAAGGTCATCTCACCATCATCCGTGATACTGCCTCTTGGCCATTCAAAGACGCCACCGCCGATGATCTCTTGATGAATACCGAACTGGGCCTTTATCTCCTCCGGCTTCATAAACTCAGTGGTGCTGCCAAGGCTCTCTGCCACCAGAAAACCGATCAGTGCGCCACGATAGCGTGACTGTTTACTTATCAATTTTCACCTCGTTGTTTTGTTCCATGTTTCCCTCCGTTGTGTTCTGCTCCTTGAACCTTGTGGCTGGCGACTGCTCGCTGAACATCTTGTCGATCTGCTTTTTCATTGCTTCCCAGTCCCTTTTGTCCTCTTCCGACATCTCCGACTGAGTACCGTTTGCCTGACTCTGCGACGGTTTCACTGATGTATCGCTCTTTGAGTTCTCGCGCTTTGGTAACGAGATCGCTGTTCCCCCGTTCCCCATGTTCTCCGCGAACCACTTGTCGTTCCTGCCCATGTATCTCACTGGCATCGTACTTACCTCCTATTACGTTGGCTCGGATAGCGCGAGGATTTTGGTGGGCTCATCATCACTGCTGATGAGGCTGTATAACGTGTAGAGGGCACGGACAAAATCGTGCGTACTCAGCACCAGATTTGGCAGCATCAGAGCAAACTGCCGGTCTACTGCAACCGGTTCATCATGAAAACGGTAGTTGGCTAGGTAATGATTCCAGCCGCTTAGCATCAATCCGTTTTTTTGTGCCAGACGAGCCAGCGTATAGGCGCAACGTGCCCTCAGTTGCGGCGGGTTGGCAGGAGATTCAGCCATGATGTCGAAAAGTCCGTAGATCAGTCCAGGGTTTGCAACAACGGCTTGTAGAGCATCTTCAACACTGCTGAGACCATCGCCGTCTTCCAGCAGCCTTCGTGCACTGCGATCCAAATGCCCCTGCAGCCAGACTACCCCCTGCACGTCATCACCCGGTTGCGGCCTGTATCCGTCTAATGCAGTCGCGGTAGCATAGATGAAGTAGTCGATTGGCCTGTTGTCCGGTTCTCTGATCAATGTTGCCAATATCCGGCAATACTCGATTCCTTCAAGCTCGAACCAGTCCACCTCATGGGCAGTGCTTCTGATCTCTGCTTCAAAAAACCGCTCACGGGTGTGGATGCAGATGGCTGTGCCTTTCATGCTGATTTTGACTTTACTGATCTCTGCCGGGTCAACATCGGGGTTTTCTTCCAGTACCCGTTCCCGCTCCAGGTCAAGTAATGGGCCACTGGTAATGTCGAACTCGTTTAAATCGGCTTTATGCAGGCTCATGGCGATGGCAGCCAGATTGATACTGATGGGATACCCTTCACAAAGGCTCATCTGGTCCATCATGAACAGCGGGTCGAAGAATGTGATGGAGGCGCCGGATTCTGGTGCTGTTGCCCGCACATACCCCTCATACTCATCCAGCTTTTCAAGAGACTGGATTTCAAGGGTGTTTGCAACCCCCTCGGCACAGTAGGGATACATGCTTATGACGTTAAGCAGTTTCTGTGTGTCGTTGCACTTGCTCAGACAAAGATAGCGCAGAGGGCTTTCAGACGGGTAGTCGGCATAAAGAACGGTGGATGATTCTGATATCCCGTCAATTTCATCAGATTCCGTTTTTTTTCTGAAGAAGCGCCAGGGGATAGCGTTTTCATTGTCAAGCAGTTGCTGAATGACGGTATCCATTTCTTCTCCGGCAACTGCGTACCAGTATGCTCCGTAGGTAATCTGTGCATCTTCCGGCGCTTTTTCCTGAGAGAGCATCAAGCTGCACTGGTTCATGCTGAAGCCGTACTGTTCACCATCGTCCAGATTCTGTAGCAATTGTTCATTCGTAATAGTATGGCGGGCTGACGCGTACCATTCCCCTTCTTCAGGCAGTTGCCAGCGTTCAAGCAATCCCAATGCACAACAGAAGAAGTAGGAGCACATCTCCAGGTTTTCCTGACTGACTTCACCCAGGAATTGATGTTGGTAGGTATCAATCAGTTCATTCAGCAGGTTTTGCTGTACGGCAGGTTCTGCTGTTTCAGCCATCTGCCAGGTTGTGCCAATGAAGTCGTTGCGTAGCCCGGCATGTAACGGTTCTAGCAGCATGGCGGTGCTGAGTGCCTTGCGGGCGGTCTGCAGGTTGACATATTCCCTCAGCCACTGGGCAACTGAGCAGAGAAAGACTCCCAGATCATCGTTGCTGAAACCTTCTTTGGCCAGTTTGCGAATGGTATCCGCCATGAAGGCATATTCACGTTCAGGTTTCTCAACCAGCGGGATTCTCTGACCGTAGCCGCTCAGGCAGCCGAGCAGGACAGAGTGGGCTGTTATACTGATGTTACTGGTATTTTTGTAATGCTCCAGATCGTCTCCGGACAGCAGCACCGGCAACCGGTGTTCTTCTTCAAAAACGAGGGTGAAGTCGTCGAGCAGTTTATATGATGTGCCTGCGTTAAAAGGCAGCCAGCAAAGCATGGTTTGTACGTCATCACTGATAGTTGTAGCAGGTTTGGTATGTTCCATAGTTTCCCTTCCGGGCATGGTGCCCTTACACGTTGAATGATGTCATTTGTTCATAACTACTGATTGCCTCTTCAGCTGGAGCCCCGCCACACCTTGACATGATCGCCTTGTGGAATTCACTGTTTCGTCACCACCGCTGAAGCAGATATTCACTTGTCCCAGGTACCCCGCAAGATGGCATGACAGGTACTTTCGGAAGATCAGGTCAAACTACTGTTTTTGTTATCTCCGGTTCAAATGCCAGAGCAGTGCTGCAGTTGCTATTGTGGAGTCGGCATCGCCGCCGACATGAATCCCTCTCCGGTACAATGCTTCTTCTGTTGCCACGTCTGCGATATATGCCGCCGTAAGCAGGGTGTTCCAGGCGGTGGCATGTTCTGCGCAGTGGTTATCGCGTATCATCTCTTCAGCGGGTGCCTCGATCAGGTTTCCGTCTATAACATCCATCAGACGGGTGACCGCCCTGATAGCATCCAGGTTGGTGTGGCTATGCCGCGTGACCAGCAGCACCAGTTCCCGTGCAGGAATATCCGGTATGTAAGCCTTGGCATACTCATACAGCGGGTAGACCAGAGCCAGACAGGCGTTACCAAAAGAGTTGTCTTCGTCAGCGATCATCCGGACCTTTGCCAGCCTCTCCTGAATACTGAGCGGTTGCTTATCCAGATATTTGACCAAGAGAAAATGATTCCGGTAGGTGCGGCCATAGCCGGTGCCGTGGTTTTGCTGGTGGTAGGCCAGCCATCCCCAGACCCATTCGTCCAGGTTGCCGTTCCAGGGGTGGTAGTTGATGTAGCTGATGAAGTTTTCGACGATACTGCTTTCGTCGGTGCCGCGAATGCTTTTGAATGCTGACTGGATGCGCTCTTCGCCGGGGTTGATCCACATCCCTTTTCCTTCAAAGGGTGCTCCGACGCGATCGGCTTTTTTGTAGGCTTCGATGATGGTCATATCCATAGGTGTTACCTCCATAAAGATGGGTTACGGTGATACAGTGATCACCGCGTGTGCTGCCCGAAACGAAAAAACCCCTTCCGGATTAGTCGGAAGAGGTTGCAATCCCATTTCGGGTCGCTCCCACCTTCCTTATCTTCCGGATTTACATCCGCTGGATTTAGCACCTGCCCGTGCGGGTGGTTGCTGCGACTTCAAAGGGCCAGTCCCTCGGTCGCTCTTGATAAGAAGGGGTAAAACTATGTATGGCCAGACTATACTACTTTGTTTTTCGTTTGTCAACCCTACCTGGTTTCAGATGGTTATCAGAATACCACCCCTCTTGGGCATCTGTTCTCCCGTTCTGTTAAGGAGAGCATAGCACCTTGGGAATCCTGATACAAAAACTTCCCCTGTGGGATACAATTGCTGCTGTTAATCTTCGTTAATGCCTGCTGGTGGGGACTCTGCAAAGGGGATGCTATCGTATAGATACCTACCAGAGGAATGGATACCGGTGTACCTTCAGCATGTTTCAGGGCAATGGGGAAAAGTCAATGGTCTGGTTGAATACACATTACAGTTCAACATGTTGAAACCTGCCCAAAAATGAACTTTCAAATATCCTATAGAACCATAACCTAACCACCCGACTTTGAACCATAAAGTGGCCATTTGGTCATTTTATGGTTCAAAGCACCAACCAATCAGAAAACCAAAGTTTTATTCTTGACAGCTCCTTGACTGCTGGTATAGTTTGCCGCAAAGTGGAAAAAAGTGGAAATTAGTGGCATCGTAATCCGAAAGG